>NZ_JBGUES010000023.1:0-20853 GCF_041821165.1 Poseidonibacter sp.
CGCTGATAATACTGCAGGGTCCCCTTGTGGAAACGTAGGCCGCTGCTAGTTTTGAGTATTTATTACAAAGCTTAGCTGAAAACATTTATTGTGTTTTTAGCTAAGCTTTTTTTTTAGCCCATTTTTTATTACTTTATATTTTTCTTTTATTCTTTTTTAATACTATTTATTTGCCTTATATGGCTTCTTTATTTTTTACTTACAAATTCTTTAGTATTATGTTTATGACTTGATTTGCTCTATTAGAGGGCTTGTTTTACTATATTTTTTAAGATTGTTCGAATTATTTGTAGTGTCTATGAGGATAAAATTTAAACTAATTAAATTGTTTGAATTTACTTTTATGAAGAATAATTTAGAACTAGATGTCAGAAATGACATCTAATTCATTTTGTTATATTAATATAAACTATTAAATAGCTTTACAATTCCATTCTGGATAGTTTCTTCTAATTAATTCATTTAACTCAATCTCTGCTTGAGTATAAGTTTTTTTCTCTTCTTCTAAATGTGCAAAACCATCAACAGAAGATACAATCATACCAGCACCAACTGTAGCGTTAGTATATTTATCAATAATAATAAAACTACCTGTATATCTATTTTCATGGTATGGATCTACAGCAATATCTCTATCAAGTGAAAGTGTAACTTTTGCAATATCATTTAACTCTAATGTATCAGTATTAATCTCTTCAAATGTATTAATATTCTTTTTAAATTCAATGTTATTAAATGCTCCATTTAATACAGATGTTGCTCTTTTAATAATATAGTTTTGATTTAAAGCTAATGGTGTTTCATCCATCCATACTACCATTGCTGATAAGTGATTTGATACTTTTGGAATATCAGTAGATTTTACAATCATATCCCCTCTTGAAATATCAATTTCATCTTCAAGTGTAATTGTTGTAGCCATTGGTGCAAATGCTTTATCAATAGTTTCAACTGTTTCATCTTTTCCAATTGGTCTTAAATCTTTAATATTATTTGATACTATTGATTTAACCTTAGATGTTTTTCTTGAAGGTAATACAGTAATTTCATCACCAACTTTAATTGAACCACTTGCAATTGTTCCAGAGAATCCTCTAAAGTTTAAGTGAGGTCTTACTACATATTGAACTGGTAATCTAAAAGATTCAGACTCTTTTTTGTGAATATCTACAGTATCAAGTAATTGCATTAAAGGAAGACCTTTATACCATGAACATTTTGGTGAAACTGTAAGAATATTATCTCCATCTAATGCAGAAAGAGGAATAAAGTCAATATTTAAATCTTGATAATGAGGAAGATTTGGAACAATTTCCTTATAATCTTTTTTAATATTTTCAAATACTTCTTGTGAGAAATCAACTAAATCCATTTTATTAATAGCAACGATTAGGTTTTTAATACCTAATAATGAAGCGATATAAGAGTGTCTTTTAGTTTGAGTTAAAATCCCTTGTCTTGCATCGATTAAGATAATAGCTACGTCTGCTGTTGAAGCTCCTGTTGCCATATTTCTTGTATATTGCTCATGACCTGGAGTATCTGCGATAATAAACTTTCTTTTATCAGTTGAGAAGAATCTATAAGCAACATCAATAGTAATACCTTGTTCTCTCTCAGATGCTAAACCATCAACTAAAAGTGCTAAATCAATTTTATCACCAGTAGTACCTGATTTTTTAGAATCTTTTTCAATAGCTGCTAATTGATCTTCAAAGATCATCTTTGAATCATAAAGTAATCTTCCAATTAAAGTTGATTTACCATCATCTACTGAACCACAAGTAATAAATCTTAATATCTCTTTATTCTCATGTTCTTTTAAATATGCTTCTATATTTTCTGAAATTAAATCTGATTGATGTGCCATACTAAAAATACCCTTCTTGTTTTTTCTTTTCCATTGATGCATCACCATCACTGTCGATTAATCTTCCTTGTCTTTCACTTGTTGTACAAACAAGCATTTCTTGAATAATCTCTGGTAATGTTGTAGCTTCTGATTCTACTGCACCTGTTAATGGGTAACAACCTAATGTTCTAAATCTAACCATCTCTTTTTTAGATGTTTTTCTTAACTCTTCAGGAACTCTTTCATCATCTACCATGATTTTTGTACCCATATATTCTACTACTTCTCTCTCTTTTGAGAAGTATAAATCAGGAATTGGAATACCTTCTAAATAGATATATTGCCAGATATCTAATTCTGTCCAGTTTGAAATTGGGAATACTCTAATTGATTCACCTTTAGTATGTCTTCCATTATAAATATTCCAAAGTTCTGGTCTTTGAGATTTTGGATCCCATCTATGGTTTTTATCTCTAAAAGAATAAATTCTCTCTTTTGCTCTTGATTTTTCTTCATCACGTCTAGCTCCACCAAAAACAGCATCAAACTTTTGCATATCAAGCATTTGTTTTAAACCTTCTGTTTTCATTACATCTGTATGTAAAGCACTTCCATGTTCAAAAGGAGAGATATTCATCTCAATACCTTTAGGATTAGAATAAGTAATAAGTTCCATACCAACTTCTTTAGCTCTTCTATCTCTAAATTCAATCATCTCTTTAAATTTCCATTTAGTATCTACATGTACTAATGGTAAAGGAGGAGGAGCAGGGTAGAATGCTTTTTGTAAAATATGAAGCATTACAGAAGAATCTTTCCCTACTGAGTAAAGCATACCTGGGTTTGAAAACTCAGCTACTACTTCTTTCATAATATGCATAGATTCAGCTTCAAGCTGTTTTAGATGTGTTAATCTTTCTTGACTTATTTCCATTTTTTTCCTTTGTTTCTTTATTTCTTGTGTAACCCACACTCTTTGTGTTCAGGGTTTTCCCACCACCATCTACCAGCTCTAATATCTTCACCTTCTTTTACAGCTCGTGTACAAGGTGCACAGCCAATACTTGGGAATTCTTTATCATGAAGTTTATTATATGGAACTTTATTTTCTTTTATATAATTCCAAACATCTTCTTCTGACCAGTTGATAATAGGGTTGATTTTAATTACATCAAAATGAGCATCATATTCAACTAAAGGCATTTGTACTCTTGTAACACTTTGAGATGCTCTTAATCCTGTAACCCAAATATCTAAACCTTTTAATGCTCTTTTTAAAGGTTCTATTTTTCTAATACCACAACAGTTTTTTCTTTTTTCAATACTTTCATATTGTCCATTAACACCTTGTGTTTGGTATAATTCTTGAACAGAATTTTCATTTGGAAAGAAAACATCAATTTTAATATTATATTTTAAATTTGTTGCATCCATAACATCATATGTTTCAGGATGTAATCTTCCTGTATCTAATGTAAATATTTTTGCTTCTTTATCTTCTTTTAGTAAGATATCAGTTAATGCTTGATCTTCTGCTGCTAAGCTTGAACTTAAAGCTATTGTACCTTTGTACTCTTTTAAAAAATACTTTATAACATCTTGTGCAGAAGAGTTTTTAAATTGTTCATTTAATTTATTTGCTAATTCTATTTTGCTCATATTTTTACCTATATTTGATAATCATTTTCTTCTGGTTTTACTCTACCTAATGATATTTTATTCCAAGCACGCTCGTGGAAGTAATAAAGTATCATTTTTGTAACAACTTCAATTGAACCAATTGACGCTGCCATCATTAAATTTCCTGTAATAAAATATGAGATAATGATTGTATCAAGAGTTCCTACTGTTCGCCAAGAAATTGTTTTTACAACAGATCTGTAAGCTTTTTCATGCATATTATTTCTTCCTTATATTAAAGGACTTACGATAACGAAGAGTTTTACTCTTCGTCATAGTCGTATAATCCAGAACTTAAGTATCTTTCCCCTGTATCACATAGAATAGTTACAATTGTTTTACCTTTATTTTCAGGTCTTTGAGCAATTTGATCAGCAACTAATGCATTTGCACCTGCTGAAATTCCAACTAATAAACCTTCAGTTTGAGCTAAAACTCTTGAACTTTCAATTGCATCTTCATTTGATACTTGAATTACTTCATCATAAATCTTAGTATTTAATACATCAGGAACAAATCCAGCACCAATACCTTGGATTTTATGAGGACCTGGTTTTCCACCACTTAATACAGGTGAAGCTTCTGGCTCAACTGCAATAATTTTAATATCAGGATTATGTGCTTTTAAAACTTCACCAACACCTGTAATAGTTCCACCTGTACCAATTGCTGCAACAAAGATGTCAATTTTCCCATCAGTATCTTTTAAAATCTCTTGTGCAGTTGTTTTTCTATGAATTTCTGGGTTTGCTAAGTTATTAAATTGTTGAGGAACAAAAGAATTTGGTGTTTCTTCCGCTAATTCAGCTGCTTTATCAATAGCACCTTTCATACCTTTTGCAGGTTCAGTTAATACTAAATCAGCACCTAAAGCTTTTAATAATCTTCTTCTTTCAATACTCATTGAAGATGGCATTGTAAGGATTAATTTAATTCCTAAAGCAGCACAAATTGATGCTAAAGCAATACCAGTATTTCCACTTGTTGGTTCAATAACAATTGTACCTTCTTTAATTAATCCTTGCTCAATAGCAGTATTAATCATATTTGTACCAATTCTATCTTTAACTGAGTGTGATGGATTCATAAATTCACACTTTCCTAAAACCGTAGCTTCACTTCTATTACTTGCACCTTGTAATTTTACTAAAGGTGTATTTCCTATTAACTGTGTTAAATTTTCTGCATAGTTCATTTTTTCTTCCTTTATTTTTTATATACTGTAATGTAAAAATTCGTTATATTTGTCTTGATATTCATCTAACTTAGCTAGATTAACATCAAACATTTTTTTTATACTCTCTTTTGATTCATCAAAAAAGATATTTAAGATTGGATTCTGCGTTTTTGAATCTATTATTTTTATATCGTCTTCTAAAGCTATTAAAATATCAACTATTTTTATATCTTCTGCATCTTTTGCCAAGATGTAACCACCTTTAGCTCCTCTTATACTTTTTACTAATTGGGCACGTCTTAACTTACTTAGTAATTGTTCTAAGTAATTTTGAGGAATATTTGCATTTGAAGATATCTCCTTAATTTGCATTGGAGTATCTTTTTCATGTTTACTAAGTTCGTACATGGCTGTTAAACCATATACTCCTTTTGTTGATATTAACGGCATTCTAGATTATTCCTTAATTTAACGCTTGTTCTAAATCTGCTTTTAAATCAGCTGTATTTTCTAAACCGATTGAAAGTCTTACTGTTACTGGATTAATTCCTGATGCTGCTAACTCTTCTGGACTCATTTGAGAGTGAGTTGTTGATGCAGGATGTGTAATAAGTGATTTACTATCTCCGATATTTACAACTACTGAGAATAGTTTTGCACTATCAATTACTTTTTTTGCTTCTTCATAAGTTTCAACATCAAAAGAAATAAGTCCTGATGCTTTTCCACCTTTGAAATATTTTTGTGCTTTAGCATAATATTTATCAGACTCTAATCCAGGGTAGTTAACTGCTTTAACTTTTGGATGAGCTTCTAAAAATTTAGCAATTTCTAAAGCATTATCAGAGTGTCTATCTACTCTTAAGGCTAAAGTTTCTAATGTTTGAATTAGTAACCATGAGTTATGTGGTGATTGTGCAGCACCGATATCTCTTAATAATGATAATCTAATTCTTAAACAGAAGTTTGGTAATGGAACATCTGTATATACTAAACCATGGTATGAAGTATCAGGTTCAGTAAATTCAGTGTATTTTGCACTATTTTCTTTAAAGAAATCAGCTAATCCATCTCTTTCAACAATAATACCACCAATTGTAGTACCTTGACCATTTACATATTTTGAAGTTGAGTGAACAACTACATCAACACCCCATTTAATTGGATTAAATAAAGCTGCTGTTGCAACTGTATTATCACAAATAGTTAAAACACCATTTCTTTTTGCAATTTCAACAATTTTTTCAACATCAGCAATTGCAATTTGTGGGTTTGATAATGATTCAAAGAAAATTGCTTTTGTTTTATCATCAATTTGTTCTTCTAAATCACTTGCATCTTCACTTCTGAATACTTTTGCAGTAATTCCAAATCTTTTCATAGTATGAGTTAATAAAGTAACTGCACCACCATATAATTTATCAGAAATTAAAACATTATCACCAGCTTGCGCAACATTTGCAACAGCATAAAAAATTGCAGATTGTCCAGATGCAACACAAATTGCAGCAGCTCCACCTTCAAGTTGTGCAAATCTTTGCTCTAAAACATCAGTTGTAGGATTTGTCAATCTTGTATAAATTGGTCCTAATTCTTTTAAAGCAAATAAATTCGCTGCGTGTTCTGAATCTCTAAAGGCATATGCAGTAGTTTGAGCAATTGGTACGGCCATAGAACCATAACCCTCTTTCTTGTTATATCCTCCATGTACTGCAATTGTTTCGTTTTGCATTTTCTAATCCTTATTTTTAATTTATGTGAAATTATAGAATATTTTTTAATCAATGTCAAGTAATTTGATTGTAATTAGCTAAAGTCCCTATAAAAAGGCTTTTAAATAAATCTTGATAAAATTAGTTGTGTATGATTAATCTAATTAAGTGATATTAAGATAAAATCCCATTATATAATATATGTAGGAATATTTATGGATAAAAATAAGTATAACTTTTTTGATAAAGTGACAGTAGATAAAGAAAATGAAATCTTTTTAAAAATATTCGAAAATAATAACATAAAAATAGAAAAAATTGTTTCAAATGGGCAAATATCACCAGAAAATTTTTGGTATGAGCAAAAAGAAAACGAATTTGTTATGGTACTTGATGGTTTTGCTATTTTAGAGTTTGAAGAAAAAGAAATAGAATTGGCTAAAGGTGATAGTATAAATATACCTGCTTTTGTAAAACATAGGGTAAAATACACTTCAAAAAAAGAGTCAACAATATGGCTTGCAGTATTTTATTAAGGTAAAGATTTGAAAATAGCAATAATTGGAGCAGGGGCTGCTGGGGTAATGGCAGCAATTACTGCAAAGAGATTAAATAAGAATATACAGATTGATTTGTTTGATGCAAACAAGGGAATAGGAAAAAAAATATTAGCTTCTGGAAATGGAAGATGTAATATCACAAATAGTGTAATTACTTCAAAAAACTATTTAGGTGAAAATACAGAGTTTGTAAACTTTGCACTTAAAGAGTTTGATTTTAAAGCTTTTGAAAAGTTTTGTAAATCAATAGGTTTATTACTTGATGTAAAAGAAACAAATAAAGTATATCCTTTATCAAATGAAGCAAAATCAGTTACAAATCTTTTATTATTAACATTAGAATCTCTAAGTGTAAATATCTATTTAGAATCACTTATTACAAGTATTGATAAAAATGATAAGAAATTTGATATTAAAACAGATGAAAAAGAGTACAAATCTTATGATAAAGTACTTATTTCAAATGGTTTAGGCGCAGCTCCACAACTAAATGCAAATGAGTCAGGTTTAGATTTTGCATCAAAGTTTGAGCATAGTTTTAATCCTACTTATCCATCTCTTGTAGGTTTACATACTGATGTAACTTATCATAGTCGTATGCAAGGCGTAAAAAAAGAGTGTAATGTATCACTATTTATCAATGGAAAAATAGAACAAGAGATATTTGGAGATGTCTTATTTACAAAATATGGTGTTTCAGGTTTCGCAATACTTGATATTTCACAAGTAGCAGCATATAATCTAAGTATGTACCAAGATGTAAAAATAGCAATTAACTTCTTTCCAAAAGTAAATAGAAATGATTTAGCTGACCAAATTCAAAGTTTATTTAAAAGTTTAGCAAATGAAAAAGCTCTTGATATTTTAACTGGAATGATTTCAAATAAAATCGCACCTGTATTATTAGAAGTTTGTAAAATTGATATAAATACAAAAGCAGGTGATATAAATGCAAAACAAATAAAAGCAATATCATACCAACTAAATCAATGGAAACTAAAAATCACAGATACACAAGGTTTCGGTCATGCAGAAGCAAGTGGTGGTGGAGTTAGAGTTGATGAAGTTGATCATAAAACTTATGAAAGTAAAAAATGTAGAGGTCTATACTTTGCAGGTGAGGTTTTAGATATCGTAGGAAATAGAGGTGGATTTAATCTGCACTTTGCATGGGCGAGTGGGTATTTGGTTGGGAAATCACTAGGCAAAAAATAATAACTATAAACTAGCCACTTTTGTCAAATTTCTGCGTTGTCAAAAAAATTAACTTACTCACTTACTTCTAGTAAGCTCCTAAGCTAATTTTTCTTCCGCCTTGAACTAGAACAAAATTGACTAATTTCTAGCTATTATTAATGAAAATTTACACCCCAGAGGTTGAATCTCCACTTTTGAATCCAATTTCTTACGTTTACTTGAATTTCGGAAGATGGTACTAAATTATTGAGAATTTTTAAATAATAAAAACTTTAATAAACATCATCATAAGTCCCAATATCAATAGGTATTATCTCATCATCTTTAATAATAAAATCTATAATAACTCTATATTCCATATTTATTGAAATAGAGTGAAAGTCATTTAATTTACCTTTTAGTTTGTGAAGTCTTAGACTTGGATGATAGGGGTCTTGTTCTAATATAAAAATACATTTTGCATATCTATCTAAGATATCAGGATGTTTTTTGAAGAACTTCTTTAATTTCTTTTTATACTCATCTGTTATGAGTAGTTTATAGCTCATTTTTTAATTCTTCAATATGCTCTTTAGCACTTTGAGTTTTATAGTTACCTTTTTCTATATCTTGCATTGTTTTGATATATGCAAGGTCAAGTTCATTTGCTCTTAATTTTTTATATCTTTCAATATCAATAACAACAAATTTATTCTTTCCTCTTACATTTATAATTAATTCATCAAATTTATTAAGAAGTGTTGAAAATATTGAAACACCTTTTGTTTTTACTTCATTTGCATTTATCACCATTATAGTATCCTTAATAGTACTTTTAAAAGTATCATATATGTAAAGTATAATTTGTCAAAGTTTAAAATTTTAATTTTCCACAATCCCACTCATACAAGTAACTTCAACTCCTTGTTTCCTCCAAGCTTTAACAATCTCAAGTAAACCAATACTATCACTTGGCATATGAGGTGCTATGATTATATTTCCTATATTTTGCTCAATCACTGCTTTTTTCACATCTTCTGGCACATGCATAGCTATGATAGTTCCAACACCTGCTTGGAAATATGACTTATATACATCAACTCCACCGTTTGTTCCTCCTGCCATTAGCACTTCGATTCTTCCTGCATAGTCGTCATTTGAACCAACTCTTATGATTGGTTGTGCAACTTTTCCTTGGTAATACTTCCATGATTTTAATTCATCAATTATATCTTTTAGTTTTGTTTCTGGTTTATCTAAAAATGCTTTATTTAGTTTGCTTTGTACTATCTCTTCTGTTATAAAATCAGCTGGAATATGGATATTTAAATAAGGCATATTCATAAGTCTTGCTGCTGAACTTACACGGTCATAATTTGAAGCATGACTTCCTAAATCTATACTTGCTTGTTGCTTTTTTAAAGCTTTTTGAGCTTTATTTATAGGAACTCCTGCTTTTACCATTCTTTGTATTTGTACATCCATAACTTTTGCAAAATCTACAATACAAGAGTCAGCTTTTGGATGATGAGATACTACACAATCATATCCAAGCTGTTGGGCTAATAATAACTCAGGAGTTTCCATATCAATACCAATAAGGACTTTTTTTATATTTTTACCTTCTACTATGATATTTGTATCATAAGGCATTTTGTCTAATTTTGCTAATTTTAAAGCTGTGTTCATTAGTTTATTTGTATTCATTTTATCTTTTCTTTTTTCCTTATAGGATAAAGTTTAAATATTAAAAAAAGCTTAAATTTAAAAAATAGCTAAAAAAGTCATAGTCAAAAGTTATTATTTGCTCTATAATTAAATAAAAGAAACTGTTTATTTCAATTTTAGATGCTAAATATGAAAGGATTAGTTATGAAAAATGGAATTTATTTTGCACTCATACTTTTTCTGGGTGTAATGGGATATATTGTTGTAAATTCTTTATACAATCAAGGTGACTTTATGTTAGCAGGAGTTGTGTTTTTAATAGTTAGTGTGGTTATATCCGTACTTACTTCACACTATAAACGAAAACATAATCTAGTTCCTGTACAAAAAATCATTAACTTTACATATATATCAGTATTTGCAATCTATGGGCTCATAATTGGTTTATCATTAGTATATGCACCATTTTATGAATTTTCAATTGCTAGTATGGGGGGAATTTTATTCTTATTCGCAAGTTTTATTCTTGTAATTGGGTTATATATATTTATGAAAAGAAATGTGATTAGAGAGTTCTAATGGATTAATATCTCTAAGTATAACTTAGGGATATTAGCTTTTTAAAATCTTTGTTTTAAGATTTGCAATTTTTTTATCTTATCAAATTCAAAAACAATAGTTTGTGTGTGTAAGAAATACTTATCTTCTTTTTGTATTAATTTTAGTGGTTTTATATTTTTGTAATCTTTTTTTTCATAAATAAAACTAATAAAGTTTTTTTCATTTACTGCTTTATCTAAAAATCTTAGTTGAATATTCATATTTTATCTCTTTAATATTTATAAATATCATTATATCAATTTTACTTAAGTAAGAAGAGTTTTTCAATCTAATTTAAAAATATATTTGGATAGAATTCGATTCTTATACACTACAAATAATACTACATAGGACACGAATTGAATTTTAGATTAATTTCTCTTGCTATATACTCTACATATTTAACAAATAAATTTGGAATATTACTAAAAAAAGCAAAAACAACAAACCAAAAAATGCAACTAAGAAATGAGTATGCAAAAACACTTTTTAAAAAACTAAACATTACATTAGAGATAAAAAACAAAGAAAAAATACCACAAGATGGAAAATATTTATTAATATCAAATCATAAAAGTATTATTGACCCACTAATAGTAGAACTTGCACTTGAACAATCAAATATTTATGGACATTGGATCGCTAAAAAAGAGTTATATAACTCTTTCTTTTTTGGTTTATTCACAAGAAATGCAGGTTCAATTCTTTTAGATAGAGAGTCAAAAAATATGTCATCTTTTTTTAAAGATGTAAAAGATGTTGTAAAAGAAGGTCATTCTATATTTATATTTCCAGAAGGAACAAGAAATAAAGAAGATATTCCAATTTCAAACTTTAAAGAGGGTGCAAGACTTATTGCTTTAAAAAATAGATTACCAATTTTACCTGTATATATTAAAACAAATGCAAACGTAGTTTTAAAAGAGGCTATTAATAATAAAGCTCAAAATCTAGTTATCCAGATTGAAATAGGTGATATTATTGAGTATAAAGATAAAACACCATTAGAAGATAACTATAAAAATATATTTAGTTTGTCTTAGAAACCCAATACATGATTTTTCTATCTTCTTGTAGAATATGCTGAACAAGTGTAATATCAATAAGTTTAGCTAATTCTTTTTCAAATAAATCTATATCAAGTTCAGTTATTCTTTTCACAAATTCATTCATATAGTTAATGATATTTTGGTGAGATTCTTGCTGTTCTTTTAGTTTTGGATAATTGATTTTTTTCATAAAATCTTCTTCATGTTGAAAATGAACTTTCATATAGTCATATAAATCAGCAATAATAGTTTTGATTTTTTCATTTCTTTTATTATCATCTACAACTTCAAAAGCCTCTTTAGCTATATCAAAAAGTTGTTTATGTTCATTGTCAATTCTAGTATCTCCAACACTATATATATCTTTCCATCCAAATGATTTTCTTAATTCTTCTAAAGACATACCCCATAATTGAATTTTTTTATCTTCTACTATAATATGTTTTACAAAATACTCTTCAATAAAATCTGATAATTTTTTTTCTATTTCTTTAATATCTAAACTATTTAATTTACTAATTAATGTAGTAAGCATTGCAAGCATTTTTTTATGTAGTTTTTTATGATTTTCATAGTCAGGATAATCAATTGATTGCATATATTCTTGTTCATGATGAAAATGGCTACCAACATAAGTGAAAAGTTCACTAATTATCTCTTTTAATTTTTGTTTTTCATTTTCACTATTTTTGAGTCTATTTACATTTATAGCTTTTCTTGCAACAGCAAATAACTTTTGGTGTTCCATATCAATTTTTAGATTTCCAATATTGTATTCTGATTTCCAAATAATATTATCTTGCATGATTAATCCTCTTCTCTTAGCAAGAGTATATATTAAAATTTATTAAATTAGCTCTTTTTACTGTACATCTTTTTAGAATTATGGTATATAGTACGTAATTTACTTATATAATTAGGGAAGAGTTATGGATACAACTGACAAAGAGAAAAAATTAGTTCAAGATGAATCAAATGTGAATGTTGCATTTTATGTTCATTTAAAAGAATATAATAATAATGTAAGAAAAGAATTGAAAAAAAGACTTGAGGAAGTATTTTTCTTTTCAAAAGGTGTAAACTGGAAATTTGATAGTTTTGGTATTGAAAAAGCAGGTTCAAGACATACAGATGTATTAGGATATTTTATTTTTAAAACATCAAAAGTTGAAAAATTAAAAAAACTATTTATTCAAGAGTTTGCTGATTACGAAAATGCATCTAAAATTACATTTTCTATTGCAAAATACAAAAAAGTAGAAGAAACATTCTTTGAAATTGATGTATAAAAAAGAGATTTCTCTCTTTTTTATTTTTGTTTATAAGTACTCATAATTATAAAAGCTACTATTGAAATAATTGTTATACTAACTCCAATAGGTAAAAATGTTTGACTATGAAACATTAATGCAACTGAAGATATCAAAGCACCCATTCCAAACTGTAAAACTCCAATTACTGAAGAAGCAACACCAGCATTTTTAGGAAAATATTCCAAAGTTAAAGCCATACAATTTCCAAAAACAAATGCCATTACACTCATATAAGAAGCAATTAAAATAACAGTTAAAAATAAAGAAATATTTTCATAATTTAAAATTAGCAAACTCCCTGCAATTATTTGAATAAAAAGAGCAAGTTTTATTAAATCTGATTCTTTAAAACTTTTTAATAAAAGTATATTTACTCTAATCATTAACATTAAAACTATAAAGTTTATACTAAAAAAGAAAGGAAAATAGTCTGTGCTTATATTAAAATATTCAATATAGATAAATGAAGATTTAGCAATAAGGATAAAAAAACCTGAAAAACTAAATGCTAGTACAAACATAACTTTCATTGCACTTTTATGTGTTAGTACAATTTTGAATGATTCTAAAATATTTTGTTTTATATAAACATAACTTTCATCAAAATCTTTATATATAAAAAAAGCAACAAGTGTTGAATAAACTGTTAAAAATATAAAAATAGCTTCCCATGAATAAAAATGAATAATAAATGAACCAATAGCAGGTGCAAGTAATGGTGCTAAACTTCTAACTGTTCCTATTAATGAGAAAACTTTTGCGGCTTCTTTCCCATGAAATCTATCTCTAACAGCAGCAGAAGCATTTACTACTACAATTCCACCAAAAAATGCTTCAATAAATCTATAAATCCATAATTCATAAATAGATGTACTAAAGATAATAACAAAACTAAATAAGGCAAATCCTAAAAGTCCAAAAACAGAACTCATTTTTCTTCCATATCTATCAGAAATAGGACCACCAAAAATTTGACCAATTGAAAAACCAATTAGAAAAATAGATAATGATAATTCAACTTTTTCAATACTAACACTTAATGAACTTGCAATATCTGGTATAGAAGGTATATATGTATCTATTCCAATAGGAGCAACTGATGATAAGATTGCTAATAAAACAATAAGATAAACATGATTTATTGATTTTCTCATAAAAAATACCTATACATTCTTAGTGATTTTTTCTAATAATGAAAAAAGCATTTTTATTTCATCTTTATTTAAACTTTGACTTAATTTTTCTCTATATTCATAAACACTTTCTTTACTCTCTTCTAATACTTCTTCTGCTTTTTTTGTAAGTTTTAGTATATTTACTCTTTTATCATTTTTAATTTCACTTTTTGTAATTAAGCCTTTTTTTTCTAATGATGTTAAAGATCTACAAATAGTTGTTTTATCTTTTCCTAAAATTTGTGCAATTTTTGTTTGATTAATATCTTTATCATTTTGAATAATCTCTAATGTAGCTCTTTGTTCAGGTGCAATATTGTAATTATTTAAAACTTTATTGAAATCATTATTTAATTTATTTGCTGTTTGACTTACTTTAAAAGCTATTGAATTTTGTAATTTATATTTCATAATATTCCTTTTAGTTGCATATGCAACTATTGCATATACAACCTTTTAATGTTCTTAAATAAATTCTATTTATTTCTATTTTTTTTATTAAATATGTTATATTAGAGGAGTTAAATTGTTAAAGGTTAAATTAGGAAGAAGATTAGAAAATATTATCAAATATGGAGTGAATATAATGAAGACGTCAGAATTATTTATAAAAGCTTTAGAAAATGAGAATGTTGAGTATATTTTTGGTATTCCAGGTGAAGAGAATTTAGATTTCTTAGAAGCACTTAGAACATCAAATATTAAACTTATTTTAACACGTCATGAACAAGCAGCTGGATTTATGGCTGCTACTTATGGACGACTAACAGGAAAAGTAGGGGTGTGTTTATCAACCCTAGGCCCAGGTGCTACAAACTTTGCTACAGCTGCTGCTTATGCACAACTTGGTGGAATGCCAATGTTAATGATAACAGGTCAAAAGCCAATTAAAAAATCAAAACAGGGAAGATTTCAAATTGTTGATATTGTAAGAATGATGAGGCCTATGACCAAATATTCAAAACAAGTTGTAAATGGAAACAATATTCCCTCAATGGTAAGAGAAGCATTTAAAATCGCAACAACAGAAAGACCAGGTGCTGTTCATATTGAATTGCCAGAAGATATTGCAGCTGAAGAAGTTGAATTTAATATTTATGCGGTAAGGGATTTTAAATATCCAAAAGCAGAAAAAGATACAATTTTAGATGCTGTAAAAATGATAGAAAAAGCAAAAAGACCTCTTTTATTAATAGGAGCAGGTGCAAATAGAACAAGAATAGGAAATGCATTAACTAACTTTGTAAATGAAACAGGTATTCCTTTTTTCTCAACTCAAATGGGAAAAGGCGTAATTGATGAAAATCATAAACTCTGTTTAAGTACAGCTGCTTTATCAAAAGATGATTTTATCCATTGTGCGATTGAGAGGGCTGATTTAATTATCAATGTTGGTCATGATGTTATAGAAAAACCACCATTTTTTATGGAAAATAAACAAGATGCCACAAAAGTGATACATGTGAACTTTTTCCCAAGTGAGGTAGATGATACTTATTTCCCACAATTAGATATTGTAGGTGATATTGCATCAAATATAAGTAGTTTAACAACTGCTATTTCTCCTCAAGATGATTGGGAATTTGATTACTATAAAAGAATGGTAGTAGAAATTAAAACTCATTTAAATAAATACTTTGGAGATAATCGTTTTCCAATATTGCCTCAAAGAGCAGTAAGAAGTATAAGACAGATATTAGATGAAGAAGATATAGTAACACTTGATAATGGAGTATATAAAATATGGTTTGCAAGAAATTATAGATGTTCAAAACCAAATACTCTTTTATTAGATAATGCACTAGCCACAATGGGTGCAGGACTTCCTTCTGCTATGGCTGCAAAAATGGTAAATCCAGATAAAAAAGTAGTAGCTGTTTGTGGTGATGGTGGATTTATGATGAATTCACAAGAACTAGAAACTGCTGTAAGACTAGGACTTGATTTAACTGTAATTATTTTAAATGATAACGCCTATGGTATGATAAAATGGAAACAAACAGGAATGGGCTTTGATACATTTGGACTTGATTTAGGTAACCCTGATTTTGTAAAATACGCACAATCTTATGGAGCATTTGGATATAGACCTAAATCTTGTGAAGAGTTTGAGCAAATATTAGAAAAATGTGTAAACTCAAAAGGTGTTCATTTAATTGATTTAGCAATTGATTATTCATTAAATCATGCAATATTAAATGAATTATTAGCAAAAAAAGAGTGTTTATTATAAAAAATAGAAAGGAATAAAAATGAATAAAATTGAAGTAACATCACCATATGATGGAAAAGTTGTAGGAACAGTACCTTTTAAAACAGTTGATGAAGTAAAAGAAGCAATTGATTTAGCACAAAAAACTTTTTTAGATCATAAAAATCATTTACCAAAATATAAAAGAGTTGAAATACTTGAAAATGTAGTGAAGATAATGAGCTTTCAAATTGAAGAGCTTACTAATCTTTGTGCAAGTGAAGGTGGAAAACCTTATATTGATTCAAAGGTAGAAATACAAAGAGCTATTAATGGTGTTAAGTTAGCAATTGAACATTTAGGTGCTTTTGAAGGAAAAGAAATAGCAATGGGACATACTACAAGTTCTGCTAATAGAATGGCTTATACTTTTAAAGAACCAATTGGAGTAGTTGCTGCAATTTCTGCTTTTAATCATCCTTTTAATTTAGCAGTCCATCAAGTAATTCCAGCACTTGCTGTTGGTTGTGCTGTTATTATAAAACCAGCAACTCAAACACCAATGTCTGCTATTAAATTGATAGAAATATTAAAAGAGGCAGGTTTACCAAATGGTTGGGCTCAAGCAGTAGTTTGTAATAGAGAAGCGGGTGAGTTATTAGCTACAAGTCCTAAGGTTAATTTCTTAACATTTATAGGTTCAGGAAAAGTTGGATGGTATTTAAATTCTAAAGTAGCAGATGGTACAAGAGTAGCCTTAGAACATGGTGGAGTTGCACCAGTTATTGTTGAAAAAGATGCAGATATAGAAGAACTAATTCCTGCTTTATCAAAAGGTGGATTTTATCATGCAGGACAGGTTTGTGTATCTGTTCAAAGAGTTTATGTACATGAAGATATAGTAGATGAGGTTTCAAGTAAATTAGCCATTAGTGCATCAAAGCTTATTGTTGGTGACCAAATGGATCCTAAAACAGAAGTTGGTCCTTTGATTAATAATGATGAGGTAAATAGAGTTGAGAAATGGGTAAATGAAGCAGTACAAAAAGGTGGAATAATTTTAACAGGTGGAAAAAGAATAAGCGATTCTTGTTTTGAACCAACTGTTATAGTAAATCCTTCTGATGATGCTTTGGTTTCAACAAAAGAGGTATTTGGTCCAGTTGTTTGTATCTACTCTTATAATAATATAGAAGATGCAATTAATAGAGCAAACTCATTAGAAGTTTCTTTTCAAGCAGCAATCTTTACAAAAAATATAGATACAGCATTACATGCAGTAAAAAGATTAAATGCAACAGCCGTAATGGTAAATGATCATACAGCATTTAGAGTTGATTGGATGCCTTTTGGTGGAGCAAAAGCTTCAGGACTTGGGCTTGGTGGAATTTTAAACTCTATGGAAGAGATGAGTAATGAAAAATTAATGGTAATTAAATCAAAGGTACTATAAGAATGACTTGGAATGATTTTTTCAAAGAAGAAGAACAAAAAGATTATTATAAAAATTTAATAAAACAAGTGAATGAAGCATATTTAAAAACAACAGTTTTCCCTGTAAAAGAGAAAATATTTAATGCTTTTGATTTAACACCTATTTCAAATTTAAAAGTAGTTTTATTAGGACAAGATCCTTATCATGGTTTTGGACAAGCTCAAGGTTTAGCTTTTTCAACACCTAAAGAGATTAAAAATCCTCCATCAATGAAAAATATAATAAAAGAGATAGAAGATGATTTACAAAGAGAATCTTTTTGCAATGATGGAGATTTAACTCCTTGGGCAAAAGATGGAGTTTTATTAATAAATGCAATTTTAACAGTTGAAGAATCAAAAGCAAAATCTCATCATAAGATGGGATGGGAAATATTTACAGATAATTTAATTAAATTTATTTCCTTAAACTGTAAAGATGTAGTATTTATTCTTTGGGGCGGAAGTGCTATCAAAAAAGAAAAAATCATTGATAACTCTAAGCATCATATTTTAAGTGGAGTGCATCCAAGTCCTCTTTCATCATACAGAGGTTTTTTTGGTTGTAAGCATTTTTCAAAAACAAATGAGATTCTAAACTCATTAGGTAAAAAAGAGATAAACTGGTAGTTTATTTTAGATAAAAAAAAGAGAAGTTTTACTACTCTTCTCTTTTCCACTCTTTGTAAAGTTTTTCATGTTTTTCTATTTCTTCTCTTGATGGTTTTCTTCTACAAGATAAGTAACCTTTACTTCCATCAGAAGATTCAAAAGGATAAACAGTAGCATAAACCCAATAGTAACCACCAGAAGCAGTATTGTTTTTTACATAACCAGTCCAAATATTTCCAGATTGAACTGTATCCCATAAAGATTTAAATGCTTTTTTTGGCATATCAGGACATCTTACCATGTTATGAGGATTACCTACTAACTCTTCAAGTGTATATTCCGCAATTTTACAAAAGTCTTCATTTGCAAATTTTATTATTCCTTTTGAGTCAGTTTCACTAACTAAAAAAGCATATTCATCTAGAACTGTTTCTTGTGCGTTTGCCATTTTCTAATCCTTAATTAAATTGTTTGCTTTTAGCATTGTTTACTAAATCAACTGAGATACTAGATACTTCTTTTGCCATATTTAATACACTATTTGATTCATTTGCATTTTCCTGAGTAACTCTATCTAACATAGTAATTACATCATTAATTTGCTCAATTCCAGTCATTTGCTCTTTAGATGATGAAGAAACATCATCAATAATATGAATAGTTTCAGAGATATGTTTATTTAATTCTTCATATCCTTCTATCATTTTATCAGAGATTATTTTCCCTTCATTTGCTTTAGAGTTTGCATTTTCAACTAAATTTTTAATCTCTTTAGCAGCTTCTGAAGATCTTGAAGCTAGATTTCTTACTTCTTGTGCAACAACAGCAAAACCTTTTCCAGCTTCACCAGCTGTTGCTGCTTCAACAGCTGCGTTTAGTGATAAAATATTTGTTTGGAAAGCAATTTGATCAATTACATTAATTGCATCATTAATAGCTGTTACTTGAGTATTAATCTCATCCATAGATGTTGCAGTTTTTGTTGCAAGATTTTGTCCATTTGAAACAGAAGTTTTAACTGTTTGTCCAAGACTTGACATTTTAACTGCATTTTCTGCATTATTTCTAGTAATTGAAGTAATCTCTTCAACAGCTGCTGCTGTTTCTTCTAAAGATGCAGCTTGTTCATTTGCTTTGGCTGCAAGATTATGCATAGATGAAGACATATTATTAGCATTTTCTTCTAACATTTTTCCATTATTTAAATCTTTTTTAGCCATATCATTTAGAGTATTTCCTAAAGTATTAATACTATTCATAACTTCAAGCATATTATCTTGGATTCTAGGATTTATTGTAATTCTAGTTCTATAATCATCTTGTGAGTAAGAATTCACTGTATCTTTTACAGAAGTAATATCTTTTTCAACAGTATTTAGCATTTTATTTATTGTTGAACTTAATGTTGTAATCATTGGGTTTTTTGTTTTAGAATTAATTCTATATTTATAAATACCTTGTTCAACTTTATCAAGAGTTAAAACTGTTTCACCCATTACCTTCATATCATCTTTGATTTGGGCATCAGTACTATGAATTAATTTATTCCATTCTTTAAACATAGCATCAACTTTTGAATTTCCTGTAGATTCAATATATTCGAATTCATTTCTTTTATATTGAACAACTTCAATAAATTGTCTAAAATAATTATCTATTATTTCTAACTGCTTTGATGATACTGAGCCAAACATGTAAATCCTTTGATTTTAAAAGTTGGCGATTATAACATAAATATATGAATAAATGAATAAAATTTTCATTTTTATAATATAAAAAATTGTTTTAGTTATAAATAAAAATATATTTTATAAGTTAAATTTGATTAATTTTAAAATTCAAGACAATAATTGTCTTATTTCAATTTACTTTTACTTTTTTGTCATAAAATATAACAATATATTTATACTTTACTAAAGAGGATGGCTTATGGATACAATAGGCTTAGATGATTTTAGTTTTTTTTCTTTTTTAAAAGAAGAAGATTTACTTAGATTAAAAGAAATTTCAATAAAAAAACAATATAACAAAGGTGAGATACTTTTTTATAAAGGTGACAAGCCAAGATATTTACATCTTTTAATAAAAGGTATAGTAAAACTTTATACTTATGATTATAAAGATAATGAAGTAGTTATTCATAATTTATTAGCTCCTTCACTAATAGCTGAAATTGCAAATTACGAAGAGGTATGTTTTCCTGCAAATTGTGCTTTTGAAACTAATGCAGAAGTATTACTAATTGATTATGAAAAATTTAAAGAAGAGTTTTTATTAAAACCTGAAATATCAATGTTTTTTATAAAATCTTTAACAAAAAAAATTAAATTTTTAGAGAACTTTATTTCGTACAATATTTCTTCTAATAGCATAGAAAAAATAGCAAAGTTTTTATATGATAATGAAGAGATATTAATTAATTTAAAACAAGTAAAAATTTCTCAGATACTAAATATTAGAGCAGAAACTTTTTCTAGAAAATTAGCTACTTTAAAAAAAGAGGGAATTATTCAAAATGAAAAAGGTTATATAAAGATATTAGATCATAAGAAATTAAAAGAGTTAATAACTAACTAGAAAGTAAAATTCAGTTTTGAATTTTACTTTCTAAATCA
>NZ_JBGUES010000024.1:0-20682 GCF_041821165.1 Poseidonibacter sp.
CTACAAATTAATCAAATTACAAACTATCATGGATTAAAAGAGATTATAAACTTTGAAATTATAAAAAACAATGGAAAATATCAAGAGTATAAATCTTTAATATTAGATGCAAATAATATAGATATTTTTAATACAGAATATCAAAATAATATAATTAAAAATTTAAAAGGTAAGTTTATAAATCAAAAACTATATTTTAATGATAAATCAATCAAAATATTTGCAAAAGATAAAACTCTATTACCAAAAAACAATCAAAATATAAGTATAATAAGCGCTCACTTAGGTACATACAGAGGTAATCCTCAAATACTTATACATAAAAAATCAGATATAAAAGTAGAATATTAATGTTAATCAAATCAATTTTTACAAATAGCACAGGTATTTTAACCTCTAGAATTTTAGGATTTATTAGAGATTTATTAACAGCTTCAATTTTAGGTGCAAATATATATTCAGATATATTTTTTGTTGCATTTAAATTACCAAACCTTTTTAGACGTGTTTTTGCAGAAGGTGCATTTACTCAAGCTTTTATTCCAGCTTATGCAAAATCTAAACATAAAATTAGATTTTCATCAGTAGTTTTTTTACAATTATTTGGCTTTTTAATTATATTATCCCTACTTGTAACCTTGTTTTCATCACTTGTAGCAAAAGCCATAGCTATTGGTTTTGATAAGCAAACAATAGATTTAGCAGCGCCATTATTTGCTATTAACTTCTACTATTTACCAATGATATTTGTGGTTACTTTTATGGCTGCACTTTTACAATATAAACACCATTTTGCAACAACAGCATACTCAACAGCCCTACTAAATCTTGCAATGATTGCAGCACTTTTAATTTCACAAGATATGCAAAAATATGAAATTACTTTTTATCTTTCTTATGGAGTATTAGCAGGTGGATTATTACAAATTCTTGTTCATTTATATGCAATAAAAAGATTAAATTTATGTAAAATATTTCACTTTAAAAAACATCAAAAAAAAGAAGAAAACAAATTTTATAAAAACTTTATGTCTGCAACTGTAGGTTCTTCAACTTCTCATTTATCAGCATTTATTGATACATGGTTAGCATCATTTTTAATTAGTGGTTCTATATCTTATCTTTATTATGGAAATAGACTTTTTCAATTACCACTTGCATTATTTGCAATTGCAACATCAATTGCTTTATTTCCTATGATTGCAAGAAGTATAAAAAATAAAGATGAAGATAGAGCATTAAGACTAATGAAAAAATCATCTTTGATTTTATTAGGCTTATTATCAGTTTCAACACTTATTGGTATAGTTTTTAATGAGTTTATTGTAAGTTTACTTTTTGAACGTGGAGCTTTTGATAGAACAGATACAATTAATACTGCATTAATTTTAAGCATGTATTTAATTGGACTTATTCCTTTTGGAATTGCAAAGATATTTTCTTTATGGTTATATGCAAAAGAACAACAATTTTTAGCTGCTAAAATATCTGTTTATAGTTTAGCTTGGAATATTGTTTTTTCATTGATTTTAATTAAACCGTATGGAGCAGCAGGACTTGCATTTGCTAGTACTCTTAGTGGTTTTATTCTATTTTTTCTTACTATTAAGGCTTTTGGATTTAAAAAGTTCAAAGAGCTTATTTTAAATTAATATAAATAGAGGATTAAAATAATTAATTTATTTAATCTTCTATTTTAAAAATCTTTTATATTCTAAATTTTATTCTATTTCTACCACTATTTTTTGCTTCATATAGTTTTTTATCTGCTCGTTCATGTATTTCATCAATAGTTTCATCAGTTGTTTCTTTTTTATCAATTCCAATACTTACAGTAAAACTAATAGGATTATCACCTTTATTAATAACTAATTGACTAATTCCTTCTTTAATATTATCAAACTTTTCAAGAACTTCTGTCTCATTATTATACACAGTAATAACAGCAAACTCTTCTCCGCCAAGTCTTCCAAAAACATCACATTCATCTAAGTGATTTTCTACTTCTTTTGTAAATATTTTTAAAGCCTCATCTCCAATTGCATGACCATAGGTATCATTTAAATCTTTGAATTTATCTATATCTAACATTCCTACATACATATGAAAACCATCATCTAATGGAGTCTCAAAAATTTTAAGTGCTTTAGTAAAATAGTTTCGTCTATTATCAATACCTGTTAAATAATCTTTTTTTGATAAAAATTGAAGTTTTTCATTTGCTTCTTTTAGTTTTTTACTTTGAATTGCTAATTTTGTATGAGTTTTAATCATTGATGCTTGAATCTCTTTTTGTTCAGTAATATCAATAAGTATTGTATATTTAACAGTTCTACCATCAGGCCAACTAACTAATTCATCAAATGCTTGAAACCAAGTATCTGTAACCTCATCAAAATAACTTGAAATAGTTTTTTCATTTTTAAATTTTCTACTTCTTTGTTTTAACTCAGATACAGTACACCAAGAGCACATTTCATCTTGACCTGCAACCTTTTTCCAACAAAATTCTTCTCTTGGAGCATACATATTTTCAGTCATCATTTTATTTGCATATACAACTTCAAATGTTTCAATATCAACAGCATAAGCAGCAAATGGAATTACATCTAAAAGTGCTTCAAATAGTCTATTTTCTTGCATGAAAATTCCTTTTATAACTCATCATCAATAAGACTAAGTTCATCTTCTTCTTTATATGCCGCATATTTTGGAAAAACTTCACCAATACTTTGAGCAAGTTTATCATCACTTATTGGCTTTAGAATATATCCCATTGCACCAGATTGAATAGATTTAATAACCATATCTTCTTGTCCATGAGATGTAACCATAATAATTTTTGCATCTTTATCATTTTCAATTATCTTTTTAACAGCCGTAATACCATCCATATCAGGCATAGTAATATCCATAGTAACTAAATCAGGTTTTTTTATATTGTAAGATTCAATAGCTTCAACACCATTTTTAGCAGCATATACTACTTCATGACCTAAATTTTCTATAATCTTTGTAATTTTCTTTCTTATAATCAATGAATCATCTACAATTAAAACTTTTAACATCTTATATCCTATTAATTTTATTTTTCTAAAGAAATAATAGCACTTATAGCTATTTCTCCATATTGCGTTTTTACTTTTGTACTTATAATTTCTGCATTTTTATGCTTTGATATTTTTCCAGCATCATTAATTGTAATAGGAGGAGTAATAGTAACACCCTTACCTCTATTTGGAAAAGTTGGTAATGCTAAACCTATAATAGTATTTATAACTTCACCAGAAACACTATCTCTTACTTCATCAACTTCTTCAGCCTCAACTTCTTCACCATCCATAAATATTTCAACTAATTTATTAAGTATCTCATTATCATAACTAATAATTATCATACTATTAAGTGTTCCACCAGTTGCAATCATTGATGTATAATCTTTTAAAATTAACTTATCAGGACTACTTTTTTCAATTTCATCACCATTTACATTAATTGACATATCTTCTTGCAAAAATAGTCTTGTCTGTAATATTAACGAATCTAATATCATATTTTCTCCTTTTTTATGTTGGAATTATAAACTCAAATGTTGTACCAATATTAACTTGTGAGCTTATATTAATTTCTCCATTTAATTTTTCTATTTCATACTTAACAACAGACATTCCTACACCTCTTCCTGATAAAGTAGTTATTTCATCATTTGTTGATAGTTTGTCATTAAAAATCAATTTATATACTTGTTCTGTATTTAATGAACTTGTATCTATTCCCATTTGTTGAGCTTTTTCTTCTATTTTTTGAATATCCAAACCTTTACCATCATCAGCTATAATAATATGTAAGTTATCTTCTTTTTGAAAAATACTACAACTAATAGTACCAATTTCATCTTTTCCTATTTCATATCTTTCATCTAGTGTTTCTATACCATGATCAACACTATTTCTAAAAACGTGTACAAGTGATTTAATAAAAGGTTTTATTTTGTCTTGAACTAAAATATTTTTATCGGCAATTATTTCAAGTGGATATATTGACTTTTTAAGTTGTGTACTTACTTGATTTACTAATTTAGCATAAGAGTTAAACATTGTATAAATTGGTTTATTTTTTAAATTTTTAATATCATCAATTACTCTTTTATACTCATGCATTAAATTACTTTTATTTGCAATTTTTGATAAATCTTCTTCAATTTTAGAAATTGTGTCCTCTTTTACTACTATTTTTCCTTTTTTATTAAATAATTCATCACCAAGAATTGATTTTATTACATCTAGTTCTTTTGCTAACCAAGAGTTAAAATCTGTATTATTTAGTAAATTAAGTAGATGTTCATTTGTATTATCTTGATTAGAAAGAAGTTTTGATAATTGATTTTCTAAAGCATGAAGGTTTTTAAGCATAAACTGCATATCTTTTTGGGCAAAAAGTCCTTTAAATGTATGAATTGTTCTATAAAGTGTAGTTGTATTATGAAGTGCTGTTTTATTTAAATCAATACTTTTTTGTCTATTTTGAACAAAATTATTAAATTCATCAATTAAATCAAAAAATTCTTCACTATCACTTATTACAGAAACAATCATTTTAAGAGTATCTTTTTCTTTATTAATCTTTTTTTGAAGAATTTTATTTGCAGTTATATCTGTAAAAATAAGCATATATCTTGAGTCTTGAATTATCTTATATTTAACACTAATAGCTTTTTTATTAATAATAAACTCTTTTTGTAATAGTGAGATTATATTTTTAATTTTTAATTCATTTGTTTCATTAAGTAATGAACGTAATGTTTCTTCAAAAAACTCTCTTTTATTTTCATCTTCTTTATAAAGTAACTCACCAATTGCAATATTTGAAATTTCTTTTTTAAATATATTTTTACACTCTAAAGAGTATTCAGAATCAATTAATAAATCGCTTCCAAAAGATAAGAATCCTTGATCAGCATTATTTAATAAGACTTCAACTTTATTTGTTTTTTCATCTAATTGTTTTGTTCTAAGTAGAATTTTTTCTTCTAAGTTATTATTTAACTCATGTATCTCTTCATGTAATCTTGCACTAACAGCAATATTATCATTTAATGATTTTGCCATTGAACCAAACTCATCATTTGTATTTATCTCTATTCTATTTGTATTATCCGTTTTATTTTGTAAAAACATAAAAAAACTATCTAAACCAGTATTTAAAATTTTTAAAGGTTTTAAAACTGTTTTATAGGTCATGTAAAATACTAAAATAAATAGTATTATTGCAATGCTTATTAAAAATATTATTTGATTAAATACAACATTATCAAGTTGCTCTTGTTGCTTTAAATTATTAGCTTTTAGTTTTTCAAATAACTCTTCTTTTGATTTTTTAAATTGAGAAATAATAAGAGTATCATCATAATAAACTTTTACAAATCCTAATATCATTGATGAGTTACCCCATATAATATCTTTTTCTATAAATTTATATTTATCTTTAAGATTTTTGTTTTTATCTTTGTATAAAGCAGAAAAAACTTCATTATTTGATTTTTCGAATACTTCTATTGCTTTAATATTCTCAACCTCTAAAAACTCTTCTAATGATAAAGAGATATTTTCAATATCAAAATCATAAACATATTGTGCACTTATTCTTGAAATCATTTTTGCTAAAAATTCTATATTTTGTTTTTCATACTCTAATCTATCATTTTTATCTTTTTCAAATTGTTCTATAATTTTTTTAGAATTTCTGACTTGTGCATCTTTTATAATCTTTTTTTCACTATTTAAGAAAAAAATCATTAATAAGGAAAACAAAAGTGTTACTATAAATACTAAAGGAATGATTATTTTATTTGTTAATTTCATACTATTTACTTATACCTTTTTAGAATATTTTCATAAGTTCCATCTTTTTTTATTTCATCCAAAGAATCTTGAAATTTTTGAATTATCCAATCGGGAGTATTTTTTTCAAAGGCAAGATATAAGCCAAGTTTTTTAATATCAAATACATTTTCATATTTACTTATATCAACATTATTAGATTTCATTTCCCAAAAAGCAACTTCAACACCATAAGAGAAAATATCAATTCTATTTGCATCTAATTTTCTTATAGATTTTATTAAAGCATTTGAACCAGATGTTGTATCAATATTTTCTTTTGATACATTTTCATTTAAAAGAATTTGTTCACCAATATCATTTAAAACAGCACCAACTTTATATTTTTTTAAATCAGCTAATGAATTAATTTTAATATTCTTATCTTTTTTAGCAATTAAACCACTAACAGTGTGAGCAATAGGTCCTACCCATTTAAAAAGTTCTTCTCTTTCATTTGTTCTAGTCATAGAAAAAAGTATAGTATTTTTCTTTTTTTGAACTATATTATAAGCTCTTGACCAAGAAATAAGTTCTATGTCACTTTTATTTTGTTTTGAATTAACTCTTTTTAAAATTTCTTCAAAAACATCAACAGAAATACCACTTGTTTTATCTTTTACTTGCATATTAAAAGGGGGATAGTTTTCGGTCATTATTTTAAATTTAGGAAGTTCTTGTGATAGTACAGTTGTAGTTATAAATAAGCTTAGATATATTAATATTTTTTTCATTACTTTAACCTTTTTTTATTTTAAGGTTTAATTATACATAAAAAATATTTTTTTTAAATGATTATGTACATAATTTTTACATAAATTTAAAATTTTTTTCATAATTTTTAATATTAAAGAAGTATATAATCAAGTTTTCAAAAAACTGTCAGTTTTTTATATTTTAGTATTTAAGTATCAAAACTTGCCTCTTACAGACAAGTTTTAATAGTATTTTATTTAACTTTTACAGCAGTAAAAATTATTTCAACTAATGTTTCAGCACTTGCCATATTTGCTTCTACACAAGCCCTAGCTGGTGGATTTTCTTTTGAAACCCAAAAGTCCCAAGCTTCATTAAAAGCAGAGAAATCTCTATAAATATCTTTAACAAATATTTCTGCACGTAAAATACAATCTTTGTTTGAACCAATTTCTTTTAATCTTTGTTCTGCAATTTCAAAAACTCTTTGTGCTTGTCCTTTTATATCTAATGTTTTATCATCAGATACAATCCCTGCTAAATAAACTGTATTATTATATTCTACAATTCTACTCATTCTTTCATTTACTTCTTTTCTTGTAATCATTTTTGCCCCTAAATATATTAATATTTTTAGTATAACAAGTTTTTAATAATAATTATAAATTACTCAAAGAGATTCAAATTTCTTTTAATTTATAAATTAAACATAATTAGGATAAAATAAGGACTTTACTCATAAACATAGGATTATAATGAAAGAATTTTTTAAACAATACACCCCTTTTTATAAAAACTACAAACTTGAATTTTTTTACTCATTTATTGGAATTATTTTAGTTGCAGCAGCAACATCTGGAACAGCTTATGTAATTCAGCCTTTATTAGATGATATTTTTATTAATAAAGATGAAGAAATGCTATTTTTAATGCCAATTTTCGTAGTTGTACTTTATGGTTCAAAAGGTTTTGGAAGATATATTCAAGCATATTATATTTCATATATTGGTCAAGATATTACAAGAATTGTAAGAGATAGACTTTTTTCTCATGTATTAAATTTAGATATTGATTTTTTTCAAAAAAAACATGGTGGAGAATTAGTTAGTAGAATTATAAATGATATAAATAGAATTCAAAGTGCGGTATCAAATTATGTTGCAGAATTTTTAAGAGAAGTTCTTACAATATTTGGACTTGTTGGTCTTGTAATTTATCATTCACCAGAACTTGCATTTTATGGTTTAATTGTTTTACCTTTAGCTATTTATCCTTTATCACTTCTTGCAAAAAGAATGAAAAAACTATCATTTAGATCACAAGAAACAAACTCAGATATTACATCATCTTTAACAGAATCATTTAATAATATTGAAATTATTAAAGCTAATTCAACTGAAATTATTGAAGGTGATAAATTTAAAAAACATAATGCAAATTTCTTTAAATATAATATGAAAGGAGTTAAAACAAATGAGTTAACTTCTCCTTTAATGGAAATTATTGGTGCATTTGCTTTTGCTGCTGTTATTATAGTTGGTGGAAGTAAAGTAATATCAGGAGAATTAACAACTGGTACATTTACATCATTTATTGCTGCACTTTTTATGCTTTATACTCCAATAAAACGATTATCAAGTTTATATAATAAAATGCAAGATGCACTAGCTGCAAATGAAAGAATAAATGAAATATTTGCAAAAAAAGCTAATATTAAATCTGGAACACTTGATTTTCCTAAAAATATAAATGATGTTGTTTTTGAAGATGTTGTTTTAAAATATGGTGATTTTACTGCATTAAAAGATATTAGTTTTACTGCAAAAAAAGGTGAAAAGATTGCTTTAGTTGGAGATAGTGGTGGTGGAAAATCATCACTTATAAATCTTGTAATTAGATTTTATGATACTTTTAGTGGAGATATTAAATTAAATAATACTTCTATAAAAGATTTTTCAATTAAATCTTTAAGAGAAAATATTTCAATAGTAACACAAAGAGTATACATTTTTAATGACTCAATTGCTGCTAATATTGCCTATGGTTATGAAATAAATGAAGATAGAGTAATTGAAGTATTAAAACAAGCTCATGCCTTTGATTTTGTTAGTAAAATGCCTGAGGGAATAAATACTAAACTAGATGAATTTGGTGTAAATTTATCAGGTGGACAAAGACAAAGAATTGCAATTGCAAGAGCTTTATATAAAAATCCACAAATTCTAATATTAGATGAAGCAACATCTGCACTTGATAATGAAAGTGAATCAATTATTTCAGAAGTAATAAATGAAGTAAGCCAAGATAAAATTACATTTGTAATTGCACATAGATTAAGTACAATAAAAAATGCAAATAGTATCGCTGTGTTCAAAGATGGTAAAATTGTTTGTATGGATAATGAAGAGAATCTTTTAAAAACTTGTAAAGAGTACCAACGACTATATAACTTAGCAAATATATAATTTTATATTTGCTATTTAACTATAATTTAAACTAATAATAAAGTATTAAATCTTATTAAAACTTATATTTAACGAATTTTGGATAAAATATCTAAATTATAAAAAAGGGTATAAATTTGTTTACATATAACACACTTAAAAAATTTCTGTTTAAATTTGAACCAGAAACAGCACACCATATGGCTGAACTAGGTCTAAAAGTAATAGGAAATTGTAAATTAATAAAGAATCCTATGGAAAAAAAGAATTTTATAAGTGATTCAAAACTTTCACAAGAACTTTTTGGAGTAAAATTTGTTAACCCAGTTGGACTTGCTGCAGGTTTTGATAAAAATGCAACAATGGTAAAATCTATGCCTGCTTTAGGTTTTGGTTTTACAGAAATTGGAACTATGACTCCAAGACCACAAGATGGAAATGCTAAACCAAGAATGTTTAGATACCCTGAGCATAAATCAGTACAAAATGCAATGGGATTTAATAACGAAGGTGCTCATAAAGTATTAAAAAACTTAAAAAAAGTGTATCCTGCAAATATTCCTGTTGGTGTAAATATTGGTAAAAATAAAACTACACCAGAAAAGTTTGCACTTAGTGATTATAAATCATTAATTAAAAAATTTGAACAAACTAGTGATTACTTAGTAATAAATATTTCTAGTCCAAATACGCCAAATTTAAGAGATTTACAAAATGAAGAGTTTATTACTGAACTTTTTACAATGGCAAAAGATTTAACAAAAAAACCAATTTTATTAAAAATTGCTCCTGATATGCAAGCAAATGTTGCTATTGATTTATGTAAAAGTGCTATAAAAGCAGGTTGTGCTGGTATTATTGCTACAAATACAACTATTGATTATGATTTAGTTCCAAATTGCCAAAATTTTGGTGGATTAAGTGGAGCTTGTTTAACTGAAAAATCATATAATTTATTTAAAGAAATTGCAAAAGAATTATTTGGAAAAACAATTTTGATTTCAGCTGGTGGAATTTCAAGTGGTGAACAAGCATATGCAAGAATTAAAGCAGGTGCTACTTTAGTACAGGCATATTCTGGTCTAATTTTTGAAGGTCCTTCAATGGTTAGAAAAATAAATGAAGAAATCTTAGAACTAATGGCAAAAGATGGATATGAAAATATTCAAGAAGCTATTGGAGCAGATTTAAGTAAATAATAAAAAAGGTAAATATAAAAATGAAAACGCTTTTACAATTAAAAAAATATTTTTTGCTTTTTACTTTTTATCTTTTACTAACTACGGGGGATTTAATGAGCAATAGCTTACCAAAATATTATACACAGACATTAGAGAATGGTTTACAAATAGTAGCAATTCCGATGAAAAATGGCTCTAACGTAGTATCAACTGATATTTTTTATAAAGTTGGTAGTCGTGATGAAAAAATGGGCAAAAGTGGAATAGCACATATGTTAGAACACCTAAATTTTAAATCTACTAAAAATTTAAAATCTGGGGAATTTGATGAAATAGTAAAAGGTTTTGGAGGGGTAAATAATGCCTCTACATCATTTGACTTTACACATTATTATATTAAATCAGCTTCTAAAAATATGGATAAATCTTTAGAGTTATTTGCAGACTTAATGGAAAACTTAACATTAAAAGATGAAGAGTTTCAACCAGAACGTGATGTAGTTGCAGAAGAAAGACGTTGGAGAACTGATAATTCACCAATGGGATATTTACAATTTAGATTATTTAATAATGCTTATATTTACCATCCATACCATTGGACACCAATTGGATTTATGAATGATATTAAAAATTGGACAATTGAAGATATTAAAGATTTTCATAGTACATATTATCAACCAAAAAATGCAGTTGTTGTAGTTGCTGGTGATATTGATGAAAAAGAAGTATTTAAAGCAACAAAAAAATATTTTAAAAATATAGAAAATACAAAAGAAATTCCATCAAAACTTCATACAGTAGAACCTAAACAAGATGGTGCTAAAAAAATCACTATTCATAAAGATTCTGCTGTTGAAATGATTGCAATAACTTATCATATTCCAAACTTTGAACATAAAGATCAAGTTGCATTATCAGCACTTAGTGAATTATTAAGTTCAGGGAAAAGTTCAATTTTAGAAAAGAGATTAGTAGATGAAAAAAGATTAGTTAATACTATTTATGCTTATAATCTTGAATTAAAAGACCCTGGTTTATTTATGTTTGTTGCAGCTGCAAATCAAGGTGTAAAAGCTAAAGATATTGAAAAAGAAATTTTAGCTATAATCGACGAAATTAAAAAAGGTGCTATATCTAAAAAAGATATTGAAAAAATCAAAATCAATACAAAAGCTGATTTTATTTTCTCACTTGAAAGCTCTACATCAGTAGCTTCATTATATGGTTCATATTTTGTAAGAGATAATGTTAAGCCATTATTTGATTATGAGAAAAAAGTAGAAGCATTAACAAAAAAAGATTTAATAAAAGTTGCAAATAAGTACTTATTAAAACAAAATTCTACAACTGTAATTTTAAAACAAGAAAAGTAGTATGGATTATACAGTAACAAAAACAAAGCTTGGTCAAAGACCAGACTTTAAATACCCTAAACCTATTTTTATAGAAGAATTAGGTGAAGAAGGTTTAGTTAAATTATTTAGTGATTTTTATGATTTAATAGTTGAAAGTGATATTGGTAATTTTTTTCCTCAAGAAGGTGAAGAATTAGAAAAGATCAAAGCACATAATGTAAAGTTTTTTATTGAAGCTGCCGGTGGTCCTAAATATTACACTCAAGCTGTTGGACATTTTGATATGTTAAAAACACATGAGCAATTCTCTATTACTGAAAAAGCTAGAAGAGAATGGCTTGGTTGTATGGAAGAAGTTTTAAGAGATGTTGATATTTCAGATGAAGCTAAACAAAGCTTTTGGGATTTTTTAGAAGTTTTTTCAAAACATACAGTAAATGTTGATGCAGGTTTAGAATTAGAAGATTTAGTAGTAAAGAGAGGATAAGGATATGGAAATTATAACCGGTGCAATGACTGCACTAATCACACCATTTAAAAATGGAAATGTTGATTTAGAAAAATATGAGTCTTTAATTAAAAGACAAATAGCACAAGGTATTGATGTTGTTGTTCCTGTTGGAACAACTGGTGAAAGTGCAACTTTATCTCATAAAGAGCATAAAGAGTGTATCGAAGTTGCAGTTGCTACTTGTAAAGGCAGTGGCGTAAAAGTTATTGCAGGTGCTGGTTCTAATGCAACACATGAAGCTTGCGATATTGCAAAACACGCTCAAGGTGTTGGTGCTGATGGACTTTTATCTGTAACGCCTTATTATAATAAGCCAATGCAAGAAGGTTTATATCAACATTATAAAGCAATTGCAAATTCTGTTGATATTCCTGTTATGCTTTACAATGTACCTGGAAGAACAGGTGTTGATTTAACAGCTGATACAACTATTAGACTATTTGATGACGTTCCTAATATCTACGCTACTAAAGAAGCAACTGGTTCATTAGATAGAACTATTGAATTATTATCACAAAGAAAAGATTTAGTAATCGTTTCTGGTGATGATGCTATTGATTTTCCAATGTTAGTAAATGGTTGTAAAGGTATTATTTCTGTAACTGCAAACTTACTTCCTAATCTAAAATCAAGACTTGTTCATGCTATTGAAGAAGGAAAATTAGATGAAGCAAGAAAAATAAATGAAGATTTATATGCTTTAAATACAGTATTATTCTGTGAAAGCAACCCTATTCCAATCAAAGCAGCTATGTATTTAGCAGGTTTATTGGATACATTGGAATATAGACTTCCATTAACTGCACCAAGTGCGCAAACAATGAAAAAATTAGAAGAAACATTAAAACAATATGAGGTAATTAAATAATGAGTAATAATATGCAAGGTAAAACTTTAGTAATTTCTGGTGGAACAAAAGGTATTGGTAAAGAGTGTGTTTATAAATTTGCAAAAAATGGTGTAAATGTTGCATTTACATATAATTCAAATCAACAATTTGCAGAAGATATCTGTAAAGATGTAGAAGAAAAATTTGGTGTAAAATGTAGATGTTACCCTTTTAATATTCTTGAGCCTGAGTTATACAAAGAGTTATTTGAAGAAATTGACAAAGACTTTGATAGAGTTGATTTCTTTATTTCTAATGCTATGATTTACGGAAGAGCAGTTGTTGGTGGATATGGTAAATTTATGAAATTAAAACCAAGAGGTTTAAATAATATTTATACTGCAACTGTAAATGCATTTGTTTGTGGTTCACAACAAGCTGCTAAAAGAATGCAAAAAGTTGGTGGTGGAGCTATTGTTTCATTAAGTTCAACTGGTAACTTAGTATATATTCCAAACTATTCAGGACATGGAACAAATAAAGCAGCTGTTGAAGCAATGGTTAGATATGCAGCTACTGAATTAGGTGAAATGAATATTAGAGTAAATGCAGTTTCAGGAGGACCAATTGATACAGATGCACTTAAGGCATTTACAAACTATGATGAAGTTAAACAAAAAACAATCGATTTATCAGCACTAAAAAGAATGGGACAACCTGAAGATTTAGCACAATCTTGTTATTTCTTATGTACAGAAGATGCTTCTTGGATTACAGCTCATACATTAGTTGTTGATGGTGGAACAACTTTTAGATAATGAAAAATAAAGCACTTAACCTTCCAAATGCTTTAGCTTTATTTAGAATAGCATTAGCTCCGCTAATGCTATGGATTTTAATTGATAGAAATAATCCAATTTTTGATTCATGGCATCCTTCATGGTTTGACTACTTTGCTGGTCTTATCTTCGTAATAGCTTCAGTTACAGACTTTTTTGATGGTTTTATTGCAAGAGCATGGAACCAAATGACTAAACTTGGTGGTATATTAGATCCACTTGCTGATAAAATGTTAGTTTTAGCAGGTTTTTTAGGTTTAATCGTAATTGATAGAGCATCTGCAATGGCTGTATTTTTAATACTTTCACGAGAATTTTTTATTACAGGACTTAGAGTTGTAGCTGTATCTGAGGGTAAAAATGTAGCTTCAACAATGGCAGGAAAAATAAAAACTGTTGTTCAAATGATAGCTATTGGTTTTCTAATTATGCAATGGCCTTATGGAACTGAACTTTTATGGATTGCAGTTATATTAACATTATATTCAGGTTATGAATATATAAGAGATTATTTTAAAAATTAAACGGAGTTTTATTTGGGTACTATTACTTTTCTTCTTGTACTATCTTTCTTAGTATTTTTCCACGAACTAGGACACTTTTTAGCAGCACGTTATTTTGGTGTAAAAGTTCATGTATTTTCAATTGGTTTTGGAAAACAATTATTTAAAAAAGAGTGGATGGGTACAACTTGGCAACTTGCATTAATTCCTCTTGGTGGTTATGTAAAAATGAAAGGTCAAGATGATTCAAAACCTAGCTTAAGTGAAGAAGGTGATGATTCATATAATACAAAAAAACCTTGGCAAAGAATAGTTATTTTATTTGCAGGACCATTTGCAAACTTTATTTTAGCAGCTGTTTTATTTTTCTCTATTGCTCTAATAGGTGCAACATCATGGGCTCCACAAGTTGGAACTGTTATGAAAGACTCACCTGCTTATAAAGCAGGAATATTACCAAATGATGAAATTGTTAAAATTAATAATCATGAAATTAAAGTTTGGGAAGATATTGGTAAAATAATCATTGATACAAATGGACCTTTAAAATTCTATATACAAAGAGATAATAAATTAATTGCAAAAACAATTAATCCATTAGTTAGCGATTCACATAATATGTTTAAAGAAAAAATACGAAAAAGAATGATAGGAATTTCTCCATCAGGTAAAATCGTAGAGTTAAAATTAACAATTGGCCAATCTTTAGTTTATGCTTATGAAAAAACAATTTTTGCATCAACAATGATTTTTCAAGGTGTTCAAAAACTTATTCAAGGTGTGATTCCAAGCAGTGAAGTTGGTGGAGTTATATCAATTGGAAAAGTAATTTCAGATGCAAGTGAATCTAGTATTATTGCATTATTAAGTATTACTGCATTGATTTCTGTAAACCTTGGAGTTTTAAATCTTCTTCCTATTCCTGCACTTGATGGTGGACATATTATGTTTAATATCTATGAAATGATAAGAAGAAAAAAACCAAGTGATAAAGTGTTTATGTTTTTAACAATTATGGGTTGGGTAATATTAGGAAGTTTAATGCTTCTTGGAATATACAACGATGTTAATAGAATTTTTTTAAATGACTAAATAATTAAATTAATAAAGAGATAAAATGAATAAGCAAACAGCAACAAAAAATTTAGATGATATTATTTCAAGAGTTGAAGGTGCAAGATTAAGAATATCAGAACACCATATTGTAAAAATAATTGGTATTAGTAAATATTCTACTGCAGAGGATATTGAAACTTTATATAACTCAGGACAAAGAGCTTTTGGTGAAAATAAAGTTCAAGACTTAAAAGAAAAAATGGCTACACTTGAAGAATTACCTTTAGAGTGGCATTTTGTTGGAACTTTACAAAAAAATAAAATCAATAATCTAATTGACTTAAATCCATCATTAGTTCATTCAATTGATAGTTTAGAATTAGCACAAGAACTTGATAAAAAACTTCAAGCAAAAGATAAAAAGTTATCTGCCCTACTTCAAATAAATTCAGCTTATGAAGATAGTAAATCAGGTGTTAAACCAGAAGAAGCAGTTTTTATTTATAAAGAAATACTTGATACTTGTCCTAATATAAAACTAAAAGGTGTTATGAGTATTGGTGCTCATAGTGAAGATGAAAAACTTATTAAAGAATCATTTAAAACTACTAAAAAAATCTATGATGAAGTAACTCCTTTTGGAGCAAAATATTGTTCTATGGGTATGAGTTCTGATTTTGAACTTGCAATTGCATGTGGTTCAAATATGATTAGAGTTGGTTCAACTTTATTTAAAGACTAAGATAAAAATATGAACATCATACTTAGTATTGCAGGTAGTGATAGTGGTGGTGGAGCTGGAATTCAAGCTGATATAAAAAGTGCTCAATATCATGGTGTTTTTTCTACGACTGCAATTACAGCTATTACTGCTCAAAATACTACTGGTGTTCAAAATGTTTTAGCACTTGATGCATCTTTTGTTCAAGAACAAATAAAATCTGTTCTTAGCGACTTTGATGTAAAAGCTATTAAAATTGGAATGTTAGGTTCAAAAGAATTAATTTTAGCGGTAAAAGAATCACTTAAAGATATTAATATTCCAATTATTCTAGACCCTGTTGCAATCTCAAGAGCAGGAAGTAAACTTTTAGATGATGATGCAATTGAATCTTTAAAAGAGATATTTGACCTTGCATTAATCATTACTCCAAATAAACATGAAGCAAAACTATTTTTTAATGTAGAAAAAAAAGAAGATATTTTAAACGCTACTTCATATAATACAAATATACTTTTTAAAAATCTTGAAGAAAATGAAAATACTTGCACAGATATTTTATTAACTAAAGAGAAACAGTTAATTGAATATTCTAGTAAAAAAGCTAATACTTTAAATACTCATGGAACAGGATGTAGTTTTAGTTCATCAATTGCTTCAATTATTGCAAAAGGTAAAAACCTTGATGAGGCAATAATAATTTCTAAAGAGTATATATATAAAGCCATTGAAAAAGCACCAAATTTAGGTAGTAAAAATGGACCTATAAATCATATGTTAAAAGATTAAAATATTACTTTCATTTTGTTATATTTTAAAGAATAATAAAAAATTTATGATAATATTCCAATACTACAATTAATTAATTTCAAGGAATTTCAAATAGCTTCTTTTGAACAACATGTAAATATTGCAATTATTGCAACAGGTGTATTAATAACACCTCTATACTCAGCAGGATTACTTGATATAAACCAATCTTTAGTGATATTAGCATTAGGTATGATTGGTGGTGTTTTACCTGATTTAGACTCAGATAGCTCAAAACCTGTTCAAATTGTTTTTAAGATATTAGCAATTTTTCTTCCACTTTTAGTTTTATTACTTATGCCTCAAAAATTACCAATACTACATATGCTTGGAATTTGGTTGGTATCAACTTTTGTGCTAAAACTATTATTTACAATATTCTTCTTAAAAATGACAACTCATAGAGGAATTTTTCACACCATTCCTATGGGAATACTTTTTGCACAACTTTTAATTTTACTATTTCATTACGTATTTGAATTTGATTTAAAATTTTCTACAATTGCAGGGACATTTTTATTTTTTGGATTCGTTCTTCATCTAATACTTGATGAATTAGTTAGTTTAAATATCTTAGGTTTAAGAGTTAAAAATTCATTTGGTACAGCTTTTAAAATATATGATGTAAATAATATATATGGAACTTTAGTATTATATATTTCTATAATTACATTATATTATTTAATGCCATTTTCAAATGATATTTATGTAAGTATATTTGATTTATTAAAAGATATTAGATTTATTTAATAATCTTTTATTTCTAGTAAGTATATAAAAAAAGGCTAAGATAAAATATCTTAGCCTTTTTTATTAAAAAATCAATAACTAATTTAAAGAGTTTTTAAACTTTGTCATTTCATCTTCAATATTATCAACTCGCATAAAATGCTCACCAATTAAAAACGCATCAGCACCAATAGCAGATAATCTTTTGATAGTTTCTGTATTTGAAACACCTGATTCTGCTACGATAACTTTTCCATTTGGAATCATGGGAATTAATTTATCACAAAGTTCCATATCCATTTCAAAAGTATCAAGATTTCTATGATTAATACCAATAATTGAAGCACCACATTTCATAGCTTTTGTTAAGTCTTCTTTATCATGAATTTCAACTAATACTTCTAAGCCTAAGTGTAAAGCATATTCATATAATTCTTTTAACTCTTTTGTTCCTAAAGCTTTTGCAATAAGTAAAATAAAATCAGCTCCATATACTAAAGCTTCAACAATTTGATACTTATCAACAATAAAATCTTTTCTTAAAAGTGGTGTTGGAACATATCTTCTAATTGCAGTTAGGTATTCTAAGTTACCTTGAAAATAGTGTGGTTCTGTTAAAACAGAAATTGCATTTGCTCCACTATTACTATATGCTTGTGCTATTACTAATGGATCAAAATCTTCTTTGATTATTCCTTTTGAAGGACTTGCTTTTTTAACTTCAGCAATAATTCTAATAGGCTCATCTTTTGTTGATGTTAAAAATTTTATTACATCTCTTGGAGCAAATGGATTTGAAGCTAATGTTCTTCCTAATAAATCCAATGGTATATCTTTTTTTCTAATTTCTAAATCTTGTTTTGTTCTTTCTATAATCTCGTCTAATATCACTTTTTACACTCCTTAATTTTTTCCCAATGTAGTTTTATTTCTTCATCATCTAATCCAACTTTATCAACAACTCTTTTCATTTGAGTATAAGCTTCTAAACAATTGTTTAATTTAAACTCACCCCAAGCTAGAGTATCAATAAACGCTAAGTTATCTGGTTGAACTTTTAATGCCTTTTTTACTAATCTAAGACCTTTTTTAATATCTTTATCATAATCAATTAGTAAGTATGCAAAGTAGTTATCATAAACTGCATTATCTATACTTTTAAGTGCCTCATCTAATTTAAGAATAACTTCATTAATAACTAAAGATTTATTTTCTGCTCTTTCAAATTCCATAATTGCAATTTGTGCTAAAAAATCTGAGTTATTAGTTTTTAAATATAATTTATTTAATAAAGAATAAGCTTTATCCATTTTGTTTGAAGTTTGATATAAGGCTATTAATAAAACATCTTCAGGAGAATTAACTTCTAAAAATTTAATCGCATCTTCAATATTATCTTTTGCAAGATATTTTATTAATAAACTTTTTGTTTTTAAAGATAAGTCATATTTTTTATTTTCTTCATAATCAAAATACATTTTTTTTAAAAAAGGAGTTAGTTTTTCATTTTGATTATCTTTTTCATAAAATGTTAATAACTGTAAACATATATTAAAAACATAACCATTTTTTTCTATAAAAGTTTCAAGTCTTTTTTTTGTTTCTTCTTTTTCTAATAAGTAATAGTATTGGATATTTGATAAAGTGTTTAATGTATTTTCTGAATTATTTAATAAAAATGATTTTTCAAATTGTAAAAAGCCATTTTTAAAATCTTTTAGTTCAATATAAATAGAACCTAATAATTCATAATTTAAATCATTTTTATACTTAGATATTAACTCTTTTGCATAAATTAACGCACTTTGTTTTTCGCTTAAGTTTAATAAAGATAAAGAGTATAATTTTAAAAGCATCTCTTCTTCTTTGATATTTGATAATAAATATTTTGAAATATTTCTTTTTACACTTTGATAATCTTTTAGATTAAAAGAAATCAGTAAGTATCTAAGTAAATACTCATATTTATTTGTATTTTCAAATAGACTTAAATATACATGTCTTGCATCATCAAAAGCATTTTGATTTTCATATTCTAGGGCAAAAATTATATAATGATTTTCTAAGTCAAATTCACTTGTTTTAACTTTTGTAAATTCTTGTTTTTGTATTATTTTAGGTTCTAATTTATTAGAGGCTAAAGTACAGCCTGATAATGAGAATAGTAAAGTCGCAGTAACTAAATAGTTTTGATAGCTGGACATTCTGCACAAACCTCTTCTATATTTTCTTTAAAGTATTCCCAAAATGGAAATGTTTTACATTGTAGTGGACGAGCCTCATAAATTGAGCATTGTCTTTTTTCTAAATTAAAAAAAGTACAAGCATAATTATCTTCTTCTAATTTTATCTCTTTTATACTGTATTTATAGCCTATTTTTTCTAAATACTTGATTCTTAGTTCATCTAATGTAATATTTAAATGTTTAGCTAAGTTTTCAATTTCAGGAAGTGTTATCCAAATATAACCACTTTCTCCAATACAACAGTTACCCTTGCATGAATTACAGCCATTTGGATCAAATGCAAAATCAAACCCGTCTTTTTTTATTAAATTACTCAATTTCAACCTTTATGCTATGAGTTGATGATTTCTCATATATTGATTTAACTTCTTTTGTAAACTCTTTATCATCAAATACAAATAGTGGTTTTACTATTTGTGTTAATGATTTTGAATTTTTTCTTGCATATACTAAAATTAGTGTTGCATCTTTTGAAGAATTTGGATGAACAAACTGTAATGATTCTAAATTCATTTTATACTTATTTAAATATAAAAGTATCTCATTTATTTGTTTCACATCGTAACAAAAGAAAAACTTACCAGAATCTTTTAATATAGAAGATGCTCTTTTTATAAATAATTCTAATGGCATAGAATCATTATATCTAGCAATTTTAATATTTTCATTATCACTTTTTATAACCGCTGAATGATAAAAAGGTGGGTTTGAAACACAAATATCAAATTTTTTATCAAAATCTTTTTCTAAAAAAGAACCCTCATATAAGTTTGCATAAATTTTGTTATTTTTAGCATTTAATGTTGATAGAAATTGAAATGTTTTTTGAAGTTCGACCTGATTTAAACTTAAATTTTCATATTCCCTAGAAACCAGTAGCCCC
>NZ_JBGUES010000025.1:0-20281 GCF_041821165.1 Poseidonibacter sp.
GAAGAGTTTGTTGTTAAAGTATTTAATATCGTCGCAGAGTTTATTGTCAAAACTGCTTGATCAATATACTCAATAAAAGCTCTAATTAAATCTATTTTTCTTAAAGTTAAATTTTCAGTATATACTAAACTATAAGCTTTAGAATGCTTAACAGAAGTATCTTTTAGTGCATAAGTAATAATAGATTCTAAGTTCTCTTTTGCATTATCTACTTGTTTAAAATCTTCTATATTAAGATTAAATCTTGAGATATAAATCAACTCTTTTTTATTTGTCACATTATATGTAACTTCATCTATTATTTCAAATCCAATATTATGCAATAATGGAGTTATATATGATAAATATAATTGTTCTTTTGAAAATATTTTTATATATTTAGTTTTCTTATTCTCTTGAATCTTTGTAACAATTTTTTCACTTAAAACTCTGTCAAAAAGTTCATCACTAATTGCCAAATCATCAGGAGTTAAAAGTTGCGAACATATTGCCTGAATATCTGAAGTAGACATAATATTTCCTTTGAGTATAGATTATTTATACTCAATCTTACTCTTTAAAAGTTAAGAATATATTAAATTATAGACATACTTATTACATATAAAATTATTTGTTACTATGCGCATACATTATAAAAGTTTGCATTTAAGAGTTTTATTAAATCATTTGGCTTAACTTCAATATCTAAACCTCTTTTACCACCACTTACATAAATACAGTCGTAGTTTTTTGCACTTTCATCAATTATTGTTTTTAATCTTTTCTTTTGACCTAATGGTGAAATCCCACCTAATAAATAGCCAGTTACTTTTTGTGCTTCTGCTTTGTCTGCCATAATAGCTTTTTTAGATTTTAAAGCATTTGCTATCTCTTTTAAACTCAATTGTTTACATACAGGAATAACAGCCACAGCTAACTCTTTTGGAGATAATTCAACTAATAGAGTTTTAAAAACTTGATTTTCATCTAATTTTAATTTTTCAACTGCTTCAAGTCCATAATTTGTATTTAATGGGTCATGTTCATATTTTAATATTTTATATTCACACTTATTTTTTTTAAGTAAATTAATTGCAGGTGTCATCTAAGGTAAAATTCCTTTTTTCTTTTCTATTATCATATACAAAATTTATAATATTTATATGAAAAGAGTCTATATGTCTATTTTTTTATTAAGAATTAGAGCTTTATTTATAACAATATGTTTCATTATGTAATAATTAAAAAATTTCAATAAAATTCTTAATTTTTTTATAATTTTTTTAAAAGCAATAAATAATTTTTATAGTTTCATAGAATGTCTATTTTTTCTACATTTTATTAATATTGTATATAAAATAATATTTTTAATAACTGTAATTTTAATTCTTTTTTAATAATTTAATAAATATTGCATTTTATAATAAGAATTAATTCATTATAATAACTAATCACATTATAGGAGAGAAGAAATGCACCCTGAATTTGTTTATTTAGTAATTGGTTTAGTTGTATTTACATTCGTAAGTCTTAGTTCATTATTGTATTTTGACAAAAAATATAATGATAAAATATAATATCAATCTACTCAATAGTAGATTGATTTTTTCCATTGTGTTTTGATAAATACATTAGCTTATCAACTCTTTCATAGATATCTTTACTTGTATCGGTTTGTTTTACTTCAGTAACGCCAATACTAATAGTAACTACTCTATTATCAATCATTTTTAATTCTGATACTTTTTTTCTAATTTTTTCACATACAATATGAGATTCATCTAATACTGAGTTTGGAAATAATATTACAAATTCTTCTCCTCCTACTCTAAATAAAAAATCAGTTTTTCTAATATATGATTGAATCTCTTTTGTCATTTCAGTTAATACTTTATCGCCAATATCATGACCATAAGTATCATTTATACTTTTAAAATCATCAATATCAAACATTGCAATACAAAATTGTGTTTTATATCTTTTAAAAGAAGCAAGACTTTCTTTTATTCTTCGATTATAAGATTTTCGATTATATGCTTGTGTTAATTCATCTATATATGATTGTTCTTTTAATTTCTTTTGAATTTTATATAAAGCAGTTATATCTCGACTAATTGCTAAAATACCATTTTTTGATGATTTATTATAAGAGAAAAATATTTTTTTTGTTTGAAACAAAACTTCTTTATCATCATACACAACCCAATCTTCATATACATTTTGCTCTTTATCTTCTAATATTTTGATATCTTGTTTTCTAAACATTCTTGCAATACTTACATTAAATAAATTGAAATCATCTTTTCCTATAATCTCTGATTCTTTTTTATTTACGAACTTTTGAAAAGACTCATTACAACCTAAATACCTAAAGTTTCTATCTTTATAAAAAACCATATCATCAGTTGAGTTTATAACAGTATGAAGTAAGTCTCTTGATTCTTTATTTTTTGCTAAAAAATATAAAATTACTAAAATAATAAGAATTACAAATACACTTATCAAAAGAATGATTTTACTCTCTTCGTAAGATATTTCAAATCTATATCTTTTATGATTATTATTTTCATATATAAATTCATCAATATTTGTATCTGTATTTGTAATACCTAATACTTTAAATACATTTACTATGTCTTTTAACTTTGATTCATCTAAACAACCAATTTCTCCATCTTCATGAAAAGCAAGTTTTTTTAGAACCTCTCCCTCTTTTAATAAGTGAATTAAAGATTTATTTTGTGTATTGTATTTTTTATATATTAAATCAGCTGTTTCTGCCATATTATTAAATGCATATTTCCAACCTTTAATACTAGCTGTATAAAAATCTTCTGTAAGTTTTGGATTTTTATCTATAAATTTAGAAGAAGTAAAAAGAATATCACTATAAAAATCAAAACCACTATCTTTTGGATGTAAAATATTATATTTTATATTTTTATCTTCTAATCTAATTGGTTCATTTGATAAATATGAGCCCATAGCATCTGTTTTACCTGAGATTAAATCTTCAAGATTAAAAGAATGTTTTTGAACTTTATAATCATTTGGATTAAGGCCATGAGAATAAAGCATCGCTAAAATTGATGCACTCATTTTCGCATCTGTGGTAATCATAATTTTTTTATTTTTTAAATCTTCAACTCTCTTAATATTAGAATTTTCTCTTACTAAAAGCATCAAAGGAGAGTTCTGAAAAATTGCAGCTAGAGCAACAATATTTTTACCATTTATTTTTTCAATCAATAAAGATGAACGACCAACTGCAAATTGTGCTTTATTCGAATTAATTTCATCTAATACATTAATACCAGAACTGTACTCTTTTATATCTACATCTATACCAACATCAGAGTAAAAGCCTTTTTCTTTTGCTATATAATATCCTGCAAATTGAAATTGATTTAACCAGTTTAATTGTAATGTTACTTTTGTATTTGCATAAAATAATGAAGGAAGAAAAATTAAGAATATAAATAGAGTTTTCATGTTTTCTCCTTACATAAATGGGAAACATATTTATATAAGATAGTAGCATAATATTTTTTTATCTAAAATTAAGCAAAGGCAACCCAAGAGGGTTGTCTTTTTTATAGATTAAGCAAATGCAGGTTCTAAGAAAGGAATAATTTGTTTTTTTCTTGATAAACAACCATCTAACCAAACTTTTCCATCTACTAATTCTTTACCAAAAGCAGCTTCAAAAATTGAATTATCAGCAGATGCAACAATTACTTCTGAACCTTCTTTCATAATATCAGTTAAAAGTAAACATGCTGTATGAAGCTTATGTTCAACTCTAAAATCTTCTAAATCTGATTCTAAATCATCTTTAATACCATCAAAAATTGCTAAATCTACAACTTCTAATTGTCCAATTCCAACAGCAGTTCCATGCATATCAAATGGTTTATAATCTCTTAAAATTAAATCTCTTGCTGATACACCTTCAACTTGTGATTTTACTTTAAACATTTCCATACCTAAAGCACCAAAGTCTTCAACTCCACAAATTTCTGCAAGTTCTCTAACAACTTTGATATCAATATCAGTACAAGTTGGTGATTTGAAAATTACAGTATCTGATAAAATTGCGCACATCATAATTCCAGCAATATTTGCAGGAATTTCTACACCATGATAATCATACATCTCTTTAACAATTGTATTTGTACAACCAACAGGTCTAATCCAACACTCTAAAGGAGCAGAAGTAGTAATATCACCTAATTTGTGATGATCAACGATACCTACAACAGTAGCATCATCAATATCAGCAGGTGCTTGACCTTTATCAGAATAATCAGTGATAAATAACTCTTCACCAGCAAATTGTGTTTTTAATAATGGTGCTTCAAAACCAAATTTTTCTAAAATAAAAGCAGTTTCAGGATTTAATTCACCTTGTCTTGCAGGAATTGCTTCTCTTCCAATTTTATTTAATAAATAACCTAATGATATTGCTGAACAGATAGAATCTGAATCAGGCGTAGTATGTCCACATGTATAAATTGCCATTTTATAAAGTCCTAGTTTTTAATATTTCGCCATTTTATCTAAATATATGTTATTTTACTTTTAAACTAAATATTTAATTTAATTTATTTAAATGGTATTTTCATACTAAAAACAGCTCCTTTATAACTCTTATTTTTATAAGTATATTGCGTATTTGAAACTTCTAATACACCATCCATATGTCGAGATATTATCTCTTGTGACATATGTAAACCTATTCCTGTACCTTGACTTTTATGTTTGGTTGTAAAATAAGGTTCAAAAACTCTATTTATTACCTCATCATCTATTCCACCTGCATTATCTTTTATTTTTAAAATAACATTTTCTTTTTTAGAAATCACATCAATAAATATATATCTTTGACCTTCTTTTTCTTCTAAGGCATCAATTGCATTATTTAACAAATTCATTAAAACTTGTAAAAGTTCACGTTCAAAACCTTCAATTGTTACATCTTCGATACTTTTAATTACTATAATTTCTTTGTTTTTAATTCTTGAATATAAAAGGTTTAGTGTTTTTTCTATTGATTTATTTAAAACAAATGATATTTTCTCTTTATCAGGTTTAAAAAAGTCTCTAAAATCTTCAATAGTTTGAGATAAATGATTTGCCGTTTCACTAATTCTATCTACTGATTCAATTAAGCTTTCATCAGTTAAAAGATCCAAATCTTTTTGAAACTTTATTCCAGAAGATGCAGTTGTAATTAAAGATAATGGTTGTCGCCATTGATGAGCTACATTCTCCATCATTTCACCCATTGCAGCAAGTTTTATTTTTTGAGATAATAATACATTTTGTTTATGATTTTCATCAATATGATGTTTAATATCTTTTTTATAATCTTCGAATCTTTTTTTAATTATTCTTGAAATATAAAATGATAATAAAAGTAAAATAGTAGTAACTATAAATGCAAAAATAAATACTCTTTTAACATTTTCATTATAGTTTTTTGTTAAAACTTCTTTTCTTTGATTTATAAGTTTATTAACATCATCTTTATAAAATCCAGTACTAATATCCCAGTCCCAATTTGGTACTGATTTTACATATACAATCTTTTCAGAAGGTTTTACAGAATCTGGTTTATTAAATATTACTTTTAAATAACCACCTTGTGAAGCTATTTTTTTTGATTCTTTAAAGATATCAGATTCATTCCATTTTTTTAGTTTTTTAGTAACACTTTTTCCAATTAAGTCTTTATTTATATGTAATAAATATTTACCATTTTTATCAACTACTATAAGATAACTATTTTTCCCAAATTTTAGTTTATTTAGTTGTGTTAAAACTTTTTCTTGAATATCTAAAGAAAAATCTTCAACATACTCACCTGTTCCAATAAAATAATCTAATTCATAAATATTTTTTATAAAACCAATCTTTTTATACTCATATAAACTATCTTTTGTTTTTCGCCAATACCACTCTTGATAAGATTCATCATTTTTTTCTAATAGATTAAGTGAGTCTTTTAATACAAATGTACCTTTACTATCTTTGTGATTTATTAGATTTTTTCCTTCTAAAGATGGAACTAAAGGATGAATAATATTTATAGCATTTTTATCATAAACAAAAAAGTAACCTCTATTATTGTTAAATCTTATATCTTTTATTGATGTTTTAATTAACTTATCAATCTCTTTTTTTGAGTATTTATCTTTGTATTCACTATAAATATTAGTAATAATTTTATGTGCTTCATATACTCTTGTTTTAAGAGATTCTTTTAGTTTTGATTCTGTATCTTTTTGCTCTGATAATATATAGTCATAAACAGTTTCAATTTGTTCTTTTATTACTTGTTTTTTATCTAAGACATACTTTTCTTCCATATCTTTTTTTATTGTTTCAAAATTTGACTTATTTTCAAAATATAAAAATAGTGTTATAAGAAAAGAACTAAATAAAATAAACGCAGGGAGGGAGTATCTTAAAATAAATAATAGCTTTTTTTCATTTTTAATATTCATAATTTACTCTTTAAAATAATTTTAAACTTTATAAATACATTATAGTCAAAAAACTATTAAGATAATTAATATTGATTTTTTAATGAAAAACTTATATAATGATTTTTTAACTAAAAGGATTTCAAAATGACAACACTTTCTAATTCTTATATGCAAAAAACATTTTCACAAGAAGTTTATCAAATAATGGTTTCATTTTTGAAAATAAGTAAATCTTTTTTGTATAAACATCATAAAATTATAGGGTATTTTTAAACCCTATAATTTTTTATTTTGTAAAACTACTACTTTGCATAGTATAGTCACGTTCTACATTTGCAATTGTAATTCTATAATCTTTAAATATTGATTCTCTACCATTTTTTTGAGCAGCCATATGATCAATATTATTTTTCCAATTTATTAAAGATTCTTCATTTTCCCAAAAAGATAAAGATAACAACTTACCTTCATTTACTAATGATTGAAATCTCTCAATACTTAGAAACCCAGGCATTTTTATTAATTGTTCTTTTAGCATTGCTGCAATACTTAAATATTGCTCTTTTTTACCATCTGCTATTTCTACTTCAAATATTACTGCATACACTAATTATCCTTTCTAATATTTGTAACTGTTTTTCCACCTATTGCATAATTATCAGTACTAATTTCATTAATTGTTACAACGCAAGTATTTGCACCTCTATTAAAAACTTCTGCAAAAGCATCTGTTAATTTTTTTGCTAAAAGTTCTTTTTGTTCTTTTGTTGCTCCACCATCTTCATGTGTCATTGTTACATTTATCATTGGCATAATATTTTTCCTTTAATTTTTTATAATTTATTTTGTTCATCTGTTGCAATCTTTTTAGCAAATAATAAAAATATTATTCCTGCAAAAACAATTGCCGCTGTTACATAAAGAGCATAATTATAGTTTTTGAAATACTCAATTAAAGCAACACTATAAAGAGGGCCTAAAACTTGCCCTATTCCATAAGCTGTTGTCATAGCACCCATTAACACAACTGGATTATTTCCTGCTAGTTTTCCACCTACATTTAAAAACAGTCCTACAAGTCCTACAAAAGTACCACCATAAAGTATTCCACTTAATAGATTTAAATATACATTTGTAGTAAGAGTTGGAATTATAATACCAATAAAAAGTAAAAACATTGCTATTATAATAATATTTACACTACCTTTTTTTTCAGCTAAATTCATCCAAATAATACAAGATGGAATACCAGCAAGGCCAACTAAAGTCCATGTTAAACTCCCATAACCATCAAGACCATCTAAAGAATTAATAATATCAGGTAAAAAAGTTGCAAAAACAACAAAACCAATACCAACTGCAAAATATGCGATAATTAGAAGAATTACATAAGCTGAAAAAATTGATTTATCAAACTTATGGCTTATACTTGCATTTATCATTTCATTATCAAATGATAAAATATAAATACTATATAGAGTTGCAAAAAAAGCAAAAATAGTTAGAACCATCCATGAATCTTCCCAAGAACCATCACTTGCAAATACAAATCTCATTAGTAAATCACAAATTAAAATAGAAAAACCAATACCACTAAAATGTATTCCCATCGCTTTTGTTTTACTTTGCATTTTTAGTTTTGTCATTACAATAGCAGAACCAACTACCAAAGCCATAGCAGCACCAAAACCTGCAATTATTCTTGAAAGTAACCAAATAGTTTCATTTGTAGTAATACTTAAAAATAAAGTTGTAAATACACATAAAAACATTCCTATTCTAAAGTATTTAACTTTTGTATTAATATCTTTAATAAATACTGCAAATATCGCACCTGATAAATACCCTACATAATTAGTTGATGCTAATACTCCTGCAAAAGTTACACTTAGAAAATCATCTAACATAGAAGGAAGAAGTGAAGTAAAAGCAAATCTTGAAACTCCAACCCCTACAATTAAAGCTAAGATTCCTGCTAAGATAATTGCTGCGTTGTTATTTCTATCTAATAATCTAATATTCACAATAATCTCCTTTTTAAAAATATATTATATAATATCACTAATAGTTATAGTATGTCAAATATTAAATCATGATATATGATATAAGGAAAAGTGATATGGATTCAAATTTATTAAAAGTTTTTGTAAGTGTTGCAAATAACAATAGTATATCTTTAGGTGCTCAAGAATTAGGATATGCACAATCAAATGTAACATCAAGAATCAAACAACTTGAAAAAAACATAGGATATTCATTATTTCATAGAATTCCCAAAGGTGTAAAACTTACACATGAAGGAGAAAAACTCTACCCTTTTGCAATAGAAATAGTAAAAAAAGTAGAAGAAGCAATACTTCAAATGAAAAATGTAAACCATCAAACAATATTAAGAATTGGTTCAACACAATCAAATGCACCTATTAGATTATTGCCTTTTGTAACTAAACTAAATAATGACTTCCCACAAATGAAAATTGAACTATTTACAAATACTACTCCTCTTGTAATATCTGAGCTTCTTGATTATAAAATAGATATAGGTTTTGTAAGTGGAAACCCAAATCATAAAGATATTATGGTTTTACAGAAATTTGAAGAAGATATTTATTTAATAGAATCAAAAGAAAAAGAGAGTGAAAATTGTATATTAGGATATAAAGAGTCTTGCGCATATTATACTTTTTTAGCTTCATATTTTAAAAACCAAGGTAATATTACTTTTAAAACAACTATTTTTGAAAACTATGAAACAATATTAGGTTGTACAAAAATTGGTATGGGAAAATCTGTTGTTCCTAAAAGTATCATAGATAAGTTTGATTATTCAAATGATTTAAAAATGACAAAACTAAATAAAAAAGAGTATGATTTATCAACTCATTTAGTTTGTAGAAAAGACTATATTCCTATGATTAGTGAATATTTAAAAACAATAAAATTATAATTAATAAAATACCAAAAAGAAGACAAAGATGACACATATATTTACAGCACTTATTCCAATCTTTTCATTGATAATGATTGGATATTTTTTTAAAAGAATCAAATTCCCATCTTATGAATTTTGGCCAAATGCTGATAAATTAACATATTATATTTTAATGCCATCACTTTTAATATACAAGTTATCAACAGCAAAATTAGAAGCTACGAATAGTGTAAGTTTTGTTTTAACAGCGTTAATTACAATTATTACTGTTTTAATATTACTTATGATTGCTAATAAATTCTTTTCTTTTAAAGGTGATTCATTTACCTCTATTTCTCAAGGTGGAATTAGATTTAATACTTATGTATTTTTAGCATTAATCGATTCTATTTATGCAGATCAAGGTTTACTTTTAGCTGTATTATTAATAACTTTTGTAATACCATTTATAAATATATTATGTATCTCTGTTTTTGCTTTATATATAGGCGAAAATAAGTTATCATTTAAATATTTACTTAAATCAATTTTTACAAACCCTTTAATTATTGCTTGTGTAATTGGAGGAAGTATTAACTTTACTGGTTTTGATTTTCCAATAGTTTTTGAAAAAATTTTAGAGATTTTAGGTTCAGCAGCACTTCCACTAGGTCTTTTATCAGTTGGATTTGGTTTAGTTATAAAAGAGATAAATTCAGCAAAAAATGAGTTAATTATCTCAAATATTGCAAAACTTATTTTAACTCCACTTATTATGTTTTTTATAGCAAAAGCATTTTCTTTAGATGAACAAATGACAGCTATACTTATAATATTCGCAGTTTTACCAACAGCTCCATCATCTTTTGTATTAGCAAGACAATTAGGTGGAGATATTGGTTTAATGTCTTCAATTATTACAGTTCAGACATTAGTATCAATATTTTTCATAATTTTTGTTTTACAATATTTTATTTAAAGTCTTAAAAAATCAAGACTTTAAATATTAAATAAATACACTAACAATAACTTTAATAGCAAGAGCTGATAGAAGCACTTTTAAAATCATAGTAAATTTTTTACCATCTATTTTATCTCTTAGTTTTGTTCCTGCATAAGATCCTGCAACTGCACCAATAATCATTGCAACTATAATTCCAATATAATCAAAAAATACAAAACCAAAATACATAAATACAAATACTTTTAAAATATGTGTAATACTCATTAAAGCAGCACCAGTTGCTACAACTTTATCTTTATCACCATAATCTTTAAGTAATAAAGTCATTGTTAAAGGCCCAGTAGCTCCTACAACTATTGATAATCCTGTTTGTAAAAAACCAACTAAATAGTAGTTTTCGTACTTTTTAATTTTATTATTAAACTTTTGTGACCATAATGATAATAAAATATAAAGACCTATAAATAAAGGAACATATTCTAAAGAAATCATTGATAAAATAGCAGCAAAAAGCCCTATTCCTAAAATTGAACCAATTAGAAATTTTGGGATAATTTCATATTGAACATCTTTATATCCAAATACAGCACGAGAAAAATTGCTTGACATTTGAGTAAGCCCATGAACTGGAATTAAGGCATTTAAGGGTAAAAAAGATGGAAGTATAGCAATAAGCATCATTCCTCCACCAATACCAACAACACCTGCAACAGTTGAAGTAAAAAAAGTAAGTAAACCTAACATGATTTCTGTCATAATAAAATCTTCCTAAATAATATTTTTTATGTGAGACGTAAAATACCCAATAAAAGCTTATTTATCAAAAAAATAGTTATAATTGCGCTTTAATAAGAAGGAATAAAATGGATATATATCAATGGATAGGTTTTGTAGGTATGGCTTTTGTAGTACTTGCATATTTATTTTTACAAACGAACAAATATACAATTAAATCTTTAGAGTATCAACTACTAAATCTTGTAGGTGCTATTTTACTTTTGATTTCTCTTTTTGTACATTTTAATTTTGGTTCATTTGTTATTGAAGTATTTTGGATTATAATCACAATATATGGAATTTTTGTAAATATAAAAGAAAAGAAAAAGAAGAAAAATCAAGAGGATTAAATATGAAAAGTTTTTTATTAATTACAATGTTTTTTACAACTTCACTTTTAGCTAACTATACTTATGGTGGTGAAAATAGCGGAAAAATCGATATGCATGGTGGAAAAAGTGATAAACTTATAAACAATAATTTTAAAGATACAAAGTTTAACTCTTTAAAAAGTTTAGGAACAATAGAACCTGTTAAGCCAAAAATACCAGTAACACCAAAAGCTCCAAATGATTTAATAAAAATAGAAAAAACACCTACGAAATAATTTCATAGGTGTTTTCTTTTAGTTTTCTAATCTAAAAAAATTATGCTTTTGAATATGCTAACTTCTCTTTATTGATTAATATATTTGCTAAAAATTCATAAGCACTACTCCATGCGTTTTCTACATCTTTAGTACAAACTTCACCAAGTGTTTTTTTAATCGAACTTAATAAAGCATCTTGTACCATTGGATAATGTTCAGGTTTAATATTTGTTTTAACATGAGCTTTAACCATTGTTTCAAGACCTTTTTGAAGATTTCCTAAATTATCAATATTATTAGCATAAGCATAGATTGCATTTGCTAATTTCTTTGGTTGGTCATCACTAGCATCTTTAAATAGTATTTTTGTTTCAGGGTACTTTTCAAATAAAATCTTATACATTGTTTCTGTAATTTCATCTTTTTTTTCTTTTAAAAGTGGTGCAGTTGATTTAATAATTTCTTTTGTATTTTCTGTCATAATTTGTCCTTTTTATTTTTTAAAGTGGAAGAATATCTAAATAAAAAAAGCTTTTGATTGATAAGAATCAAGTTTCTTTTGATATAATCTGCAAATTTTAAATAAATATTATAAGGTATTAAATAAATGTCAAAAATATATAAATTTATATCATGGAACGTAAACGGAATTAGAGCAGTTGATAAAAAAGAAGCTTTAAAATGGGTAGATGAAGCAAATATTGATTTACTTGGTGTTCAAGAAACAAAATCAATGAAAGTTCAAATACCAGATACAATATTTGAAAAAGAGTACAAAAAATTAGTTGCTTCTGAATCTGCAATAAAAGGTAGATCAGGAACTGCACTTTTTACAGATATTGAAACAACTTTTGAGTGTCATTGTCCTAGTGTTGATGTCTTAAATGAAGGAAGAATTAACGAAGTTCACTTTACTTTAGGAGATAAAGATATCGCATTTTTCAATGTTTATTTTCCAAATGGGCAAAGTAAAGAAGAAAGACTTGTTTATAAAATGGAATTTTACGATAGATTTTTAGAGCATTGTGAAAATCTAAAAAAAGAAGGAAAATCAATCATAGTTTGTGGAGATGTAAATACAGCACATAAAGAGATAGATTTAGCAAGACCAAAAGCAAATGAAAAAACTTCAGGATTCTTACCAATGGAGCGAGAGTGGATGGATAAATTCCTTTCACATGGTTATATCGATACATTAAGACATGTAATTGGTGATGAACCAGAGCATTATAGTTGGTGGTCTTATAGAGCAAATGCAAGAGCAAACAATGTTGGCTGGAGAATTGACTACTTCTATGTAAGTGAAGACTTAAAAGACAATATCAAAGATGCCTATATTTTAAATGAAGTTATGGGAAGTGACCACTGTCCTATTGCTTTGGAAATTGAGTTATAATATTTTTTGTAACTCTTTTGTAATAAAAATCATTGATTATTAATAACTTTTAAACCATTCTTTTGATAATATGGTTCCTTGTTTAAGGAATCATATGAAGAAAATCTATCTAATATTTATACTACTTACAAATATACTTTTAGCAAATAATTTAAATAATCTATTAGAAGAGTATAAAACAACATCTGAAAAATCTTTACAAACAGTCGATGAAAAGCTAGGCCATGTTTTAGTTTATTCTCAAAAAGACCTTCGGCTAATGCAATATAATAAACTAAATGATATCCTAAAAGAATTACCTCTTTTAAATTTAAATAAAAATAGATTTGGAGTTTCAAGCCCATCTTTAGCAGGTACAAAAACAACAGTTAGTGGATTTTTTAGATTATTTATAAATGACCATGAAGTAAGCTCAGTACACACTCAATCATTTTCTCTTTTATGGGGAGAAATGCCTTTAGATTTTATTGACCATATTGAGGTTTATTATGGAGAAAGCTCTTTTGCTTTAGGTAATGAAACTGGTGTTTATTTTATTAGAGTTTATACAAAATCAGCAAAAAAAGAGAATTCAACTCAATTAAAAACAACAATATCTGATGATAAATCACATTCTCAAAGTATAACTCATTCTCAAAGTTTTAAAAATGGTTGGTCATATTTACTTTTTTTAAATCAAAATGAGTTAAATGATTCAAATACTTATAAGAATCAAGAACTTAAAAATGATAGCAATAGTAGATATTTATATTTAGATATAAGTAATGATACAACTAATATAAATATTGGATATTCTGATATAAATAAAGATGCTTATATGGGTTTAGCACTTGATGTAAAACCTGAAGTTGCACAAACAAAAGCAAATGATTATTTTATTAATATAAACAAATACCTTTTAGAAGATAGATCATTAAAAATTGGTGCATCTTACCATATATCTACAAGAGAATATAAGGAAACTAATTCATCAGGTATAGGTTTAATTCCAATAATAGATTTAACACAAAACCCAGCTAATACAATCCCTAAAGAGTTTAGTGAAGACCTTAAGTTTACAAAAACAACTGCCTTTATTTCAAAAAGTTTTAATACAGATAAAAACAACTTTTTAACAGCTTTTCATATCAAAAATAAGACTTATGAAGTAGATAAAAGAAAAACAGTAAACTTTACTAATCAAAATAGTATTAATCAAAAATTTAATGATTATGACAAAGAGACTACTTATTCATTGCTTTTTGAAGATGACTATAAAATCAATGATAAGATTATGTTAATAGCCAATGCCAAATATGATAAATATAGAAGAAGTGGATATTTAGAAAATTTAGAAGAAAATATGCACAGAATTGGAATGATTTTTACTCCATATAATAATTTTGGATTAAAGACTTTTTATACAAAAACATATCTACCTCCATCTTTTTACAATGCAGACTTTGAGTCATATAGAAATGGAAATATCAAAACACAAAAATATGATATATTTACAACAGAAGCTGTTTTTACAACTACTAAATCAAAACTAGGAATTACTTATCATAATGTTAAAATTAATGATTTTATATATTTAACACCTATTGGTTTTGAAAATATAGATCATGAAATTAAAACAAGTGGTTTGATATTTGATTATGAATACTTATTATCAGATGAACATAAAATTAAATTAAACTATTTTACTACAAAATCTAGCGAACAAATTAATAATTCAGATAAAGGTGCTTATATTAAATTTATGGGTGAGTATTCAAAATTTGAATATTTTGCATCTTTAATATATAGAAATAAATATGAATATAAACCAAGTACATCAAATATAGTATCTGTAAAAGATAGTTATAACTTAAATTTAGGTGCAAGTTATAATTATTCTAAAGATTTAACTTTTAGTATAAAAGGTGAAAATTTACTCGATAAGTCAACTAAATCGCTCTATAGTGATGGTTTTCCTGGAACAAATTTTGCTTTAAAAGATTATGATAGAAATATTAGTTTTTCTGTAAAGTGGGTGTTCTAATGAAAATTTTAATACTTATCCTAAGCTTTTTATCATTTGCTTATTCAGAACAATATACTTTTTTAGTAAATAAATATGATAAAGAAATAGAACTAGAAGCAAAAATCATATCAAATATTGCAAACGCTTCAGTGAAAAACGAAATAAAACTATTTATACCAAAGATTACTGATACTGAAAAAAAGATATATTCAAAGTTCTTTACTTTAAGTAGTACATGTGAAGATTCAAATTTTATATATATAAAAAGACCAGTAGAAATTGATACCTTATGTCAAAGCCAAGATAAAATTTTCTTTACAAATAATTATCAAAGACTTTTACATAAAAAAAGATTCTTTGGAGCATTTTTTTGGAGTAAAAGTAGACCAAATATTGTATTTATAAAAGATAGACTGGAAGAAAACAGTATCAATCTTCCAAGTACTTATAATCAATTTATAGAAGAGTTCTAATGGAAAAGAAATCTTTATTGAAAAATCCTATTTATAGTATAGGAATTTATTCAATAATCTCTTTTATATTGATTTTTCTATTTTTTAATATAGTAAATCTTGAAAAAAAAGTAGAAGATGAAATGTTTAAAATATCTACATCTGATATTATTTCAATTGCACAAAACAATGCAAATGCTATTCAAGAACTTTTAAAAAATAGTCATGATTATGTAAGTGATATTAAAAAAAGTGAAGCTTTACAATTTAATATTGAAGAAAAACTGCAAACACTAATAACTAATAATATTAAATACTCTTACTTAATTTATAAAGATAAAAAAGGTGTTTTTAGATTTTTAGTTGATGGTTCAAATCCAAGTGAAAAAGCTTTTTTAAATCAAAAATTCGATGCAGATAGTTCTCAATGGCTTGAAATTTACAATAAAAAAGAACCAGTAATCATTAAACATACAATATTACAAAAACTTTCAATTAGTTATTTAGTTCCAATTATTCATAAAAATGAAGTTCAACTAATCCTTGCAATTGATTTTTCAATTAATAAAGTTGAACATATTAATAAAATTATTGCCTTAATGAAAAATGCCATTATCACAATAATGAGTATAATTTTTATTTTCCTTATTGTTTTAATTGTTCAAACAATAAAGTACTCAAAAATCAAAAAAACTGCATTTATAGATACATTAACAAATGTTTATAATAGAAACTATTTACAAGAGTTACAAGAAACAATAAATCTTGAAAATTATATTTTAGCAACTTTAGATATCGATTTTTTTAAAAAAGTAAATGATACTTATGGTCATGATATTGGTGATATTATTTTAAAAGATGTTGCCAAAATAATTTCTAATACACTTAGAGGAAATGATGATATTGTAATAAGATATGGTGGGGAAGAGTTTGTTTTATTTATAAAAAATGATAATAAAAACTATGAAAATTCAACAAAAGTATTAGAAAGAATTCGTTTAAATATTCAAGAAAATAATTTTTTTATTTCTAAAAATGATTATATAAATATTACTGTTTCAATTGGTGTAAACCTAACTCCATTTGAATCAAAGAATTTTGCTGACGCGTTTAAATTAACGGATCTTGCACTTTATAAAGCTAAAGATAGTGGAAGAAATAATATACAGATATATAAAGATTAATATATTAGAAACAAAGAAAAGATATAAAATCTCTTCTTTATTTTAGAGTAGAACTATTTCATTAAAGGATCTGTAACGCCTAAAACATACATTCCAATAAGACCAATAATACCTGCTACTAAACAATAGTAAATTGTAGGTATAACTGTTTTTCTTAGTGTTTCACCCTCTTGGTCAAGTAAACCAACAGTAGCAGATGCTGCAACAACATTATGAATAGCAATCATATTACCAGCTGCTGCTCCAACTGCTTGAAGTGCAACCATAAATGCAGTTGAAATTCCAAGTGCATCAGCAACACCAAATTGGTACTGAGCTAACATCATATTTGAAACTGTATTAGACCCTGCGATAAATGCACCTAAAGCACCAACCATTGGAGCAAATAATGGATAAATATCTCCAACAGAAGAAGCAACAAATGTAGCCATTGCAACAGGCATAGAATCAAATCCAGACTCATTAACTCCTGAGTTAATTAAAATTCTAACTAATGGAATAGTAAAAATAAGAACAAATCCAGCACCAATCATAACTTTTGATGATTCACTAACAGCTGCACCTATTTCTTTTACTTTCATACCATGTAAGAAGTAAGTAATTAAAACAACAAATACTAAAATTCCACCTGGTAAGTATAAAGGTGTAATAGAGTACCCAAGACCCTCACCTAAAATATCTTTAAATGGAATAACCCAAGATTTAACAAATGCTTTAGCTTCATCAGAAACTCTAGTTAATACTAAAATAGCAGCAACTAATACATAAGGAATCCATGCTTTTGTTAAAGACATATTTGAAGTTTTTTCAGAGAAAGTATCAATTTTTTCTTCAAATTTTGAAACCCATGATGTTGACCATTGTTCTCTTGGAGCAAAATCCCAAGTTTTTTTAGGAATTAAGAAACCTTTTTTTGCAGCAAATGTAACAATAGGAAGACCAACTAATGCACCAATTAATGATGGGAACTCAGCACCTAAATAAACACCTGTTAATGCATAAGGAATAGTAAATGCAATACCACCAAAGATAGCAAAAGGAATAATTGATAAACCTTCTGTCCAAGATTTATTTTGACCAAAGAATCTTGTTAACATAATTACCATAAATAAAGGAATTAATGTACCAACAATAGCATGAGTAATTGCAACTTGTGAAGTAATAATTTGTAAATATTCATCCCAAGTACTACCTAATGTTTGTAAAGTAAGTCCAATTCCATCAGAATCTAAACCTTTATTAACACCAATTAAAATTGGAGTTCCAACCGCACCAAATGATACAGGTGTTGATTGAATCATCATACCAACCATAACAGCAGCCATAGCAGGGAAACCAATAGCAACTAATAATGGTGCAGCAATAGCAGCAGGTGTTCCAAATCCAGATGCACCTTCAATGAATGATCCAAATAACCAAGCTACAATAACAACTTGAACTCTTCTATCTGGACTAATATTGTTGAATCCTTGTCTAATTACTGCAATTGCACCTGAATGTTTTAGAGTATTTAAAAGTAAAATAGCTCCAAATATAATCCATAAAACCGCAACTGTAATAAGTAGACCTTGAATAGTTGAGGCAATAACTCTATTAAAAGAAACCTCCCACACAACAAATGCAACAGCAACTGTTGCTATATATACTAAAGGCATAGCTTTTTTAGCAGAAACTCTTAATCCTACTAATAAAATACCCGCTAGAAATATCGGTAATGCAGCAAAAAATGCTTGTAATGATATATCCATTAAATTCTCCTTGTTTTTATACAAGTAGATTAATCCTTAAATATGATATATTTATGATAAAAATTTAATTATGAAAAAATAGCAATATATTATAGTTTTATTGATAACTTTTGTAACATATCTAGTTTCTTTTTTTTATTTTTATATAAGCTAATGATTTAATTTATTTATAGACAAAACAATACTATAATACGAACCATTAATTAAAAGGAACAATTTTTTATGCCAAACAGTACATTTATATACGTCTTTAATAGAATCATTCGATTATCAATACTATTTTTTATTTTATACTTAATTTTTACAAATTTTGGAACATTCCTTATGATATTAGGAATTATATTTATGATAGGTTTTTTCATAATATACAACTTTAAAAAGAAAATGAAAAGCAGTGGATTTAACTTTCAATTTAAACAAGGGGCTCAAGGCTTTAATCCAAATGACTTCCAGAACTTTAATAGTTCAAACTTCAATGGATTTAATAGCGCACCAAGATTTGATGAAGTACAAAAAGCAAAAGAATTCTTTGGATTTACACATAGTCCTACAAAAGATGAGATAAAAAAAAGATATAAAGAATTGGCTAGAAAATATCATCCAGATATAAATGACCATGATGATACTATGATGAAAGATTTAAATCATTATAAAGATGTTTTAATGAAAACAGTCGAGTAAATAAATGTTTGCTAAACAACTTCAAAAATACTTTTTTACAGTTGTAGTTTTAGCATCAATACTATTAGTTTATCTATGGTACAAGGACTACTCTTTTTCAAGTAGTCCTTTAGAAGAAAAACATCAATTATCAATCTTAAAAAAACAACAAGAATTGAAAGTTCTTGCATATAGAAACTTCAAAATAAAAAAAGAATTCCCTCTTATCGTATCTGATAAAATGAGCGCACAGCGTTTTGGTATGACTACTTATGATAGAAATAAAAATATTATTATACATTTAAATAAAAAACGTTTTAAAGAAAGCAGTAATTATATGATAAATGATGTTTTACCTCATGAATACGCTCATGCGATAATGTTTTACTTTAAAGACTTTACAAATGAAAATTCAGGACATAGTAAAAGATGGCAAAATATATGCAAACAACTAAATGGACTACGTTGTGATAGATTTGTTAATCATGAAGACATTTTAATCGAAAAAACTAATCCATTTAAGTAAACTACAATATAAAGGATAAAACAATGAAATATTTACTATCGCTAATATTATTAACAAATATTGCATTTGCTAGTTATATTATTGAATTTAAAGGCTTAGAAATTGGAGAAATTAAAAACTTCAACTCTTTAGAACAAAATTATCTTGAAGCTGATGTTACAAATAGCATTGCAAGATTTTTATTAGGAAAAGATAAGTTTGTATTTTATAATGAAGATTATAATGGCTTAAAAAATGATGATAATACAAAATACAAAAAAGATAAATATGCGATTATTTACATTCTAAAAAAAGCAGCAGCAAATAATACAAAAGATGAAAGACTTCAAATAAAAGAAAATAAGTATATTGATATTAAGTTTGATACAAATTATAAGTTCAAATATACATCAAAAGATAAGATTAAAAGTGAAGGTTTTTTTGTGATGAAAGATGGAAAACTTGAAACATTTATTGAAGAAGTGAACTCTATAAATATTATTAAAAAAGAAGTAAAATAAAAAATTTTGCAAAAAAATAAAAAAGCCCTTGACAAGTTCTAAAAAAACTACTATAATTCCGACCTATTCAAAATGTCGGGGCGTAGCGCAGTCTGGTTA
>NZ_JBGUES010000026.1:0-20214 GCF_041821165.1 Poseidonibacter sp.
TTTTTTTTGAGCTTCAATACCTTTATAATGTATTTTTGAACAACCAGAACCTGCTAATTTTCCATTAGCTCCAGATTCTGGGTTTAAAATCCAATTAGGTAAAGATTTTTTACTTTGAGTTTCTTCTAAAGAGTTTTGTGCACAAGCAACTAAAAAGATGCTTGCGCATAAAATTAAAAGACTAGTTTTCAAGTTTTTCTAATTCTTTATCTAATTCACCTTGAGCTTTTGAAGCAAGGAATTTTTGATACATAGCTTTATCATTTTTAAATGATGTTTTAATAGCTTTATCCATTTGATCTTTTACAATTTCAGAGTTTAATACTACAAGAACATAAAGTGTTCCAGTTTTACTTCTCCACATTTTTGTAGCTTTTGAACCAACTAAAGTTTGTGAAGCAATTTGTTTACTTACACTTTCAATTGATTTATCATAAGTTTCAGAAGTACTTGCTTTATAAGTTTTGATCATATTACTAACTTTTGTATCTAGTTGTCTAGCTAAATTATTTCTAGCATCAGCAACTGCTTCTTCTCTTTGAAAAGAAAAATCATTTCCAGCATTTCTTTTTGCACTTCCCATATCCGCAATTGCGCCTTCAACAAAAGGAGAAAGTACCCATTGTGGTGCACCTTGGAATTCTGCATCAACAAATGTAGATTCTTCAGGAGCTTTAGGTTCAGTACTTGTACATCCAGTGAAAATTGTAGCAAGTACTAAACTTGCAGCTGCTGTTTTTGAAATCATTTTTAACATTATTTATCCTACTTATAAATTTAATGTAGAAATATCCCATAAAATAGTTTAAAAGTAGGTTAAATAGTTATTTTTTAATAAATATAAATTATTTTCTTTACTGAAAAGTTAAATTATGATATATTTATGAAAAAATTAGGATGTTAAAAGTTAAATGTTAAAAAAATATAAGAGTAATATCTTAATATCTATATTGCTTATGTTCTTTGTTTCTGGATGTAATTTAAAGCAACTAAATATAATAGAGAAAAAAGAGTTTAAAAGAGAAAAAATCAGTGTAGAATTATTAAATACAATTGATAATATTAAAGAGTTAATTAGTAAACATGACTATAAAAGTTTAAATGAAAACTATATAAATCAAAGATTTGGTTTTTTTGATAAATTTAAAGTTGATAATAAAGTAAATGTAATAAAACTTAATAAAATCCAATTTGATAAAAATGATAAAGACTACTTTTCTATTGCAAATCAGATACATAGGACAAGAAAAAAAACTTCTTTGCTTAAAATAATTAATGGAAATCCTTTATTTGATTGTAGTCCAAATAATGATGCTTTTTATGGTTGGAATAAAGAAGGTCTATTTTTATCAGATAAAACAGAAGCATTTACATATAATAAATCTGAAAAAATATTAGAAAATTATAGTGATGAAGATTTTGATTTTGAACAGATTGTTTCAAAAACAAGTTACAAGGTTAGTTTTACTGATGAAGAGATTATATTTTACTTATCTAAAATAGATGATAAGTGGTATATTACATTATTTGATAGAACAATAACAGATTGTAGTTTAGGTAAAAGAAAAAAAGTAAAGAGAGTAAAATGAGTCAACAAGAATTCTGGAATAATAAATTTGCAAGAGATGGTTACCTATATGGTTTAAAACCAAATACATTTTTAGCATCTAAAATCAAACTTTTAAAAAGAGATTCAAACCTACTTTGTTTAGGTGAGGGAGAAGGTAGAAACGCAATCTTTTTTGCAAAAAGAGGTTTTAAAGTTACTGCAATTGATGCTTCTGATATTGGGCTTGAAAAATTAGAAAATAGAGCAAAAGAAGAGAATCTAGAAATTCAAACTTGTTGTATGGATTTAAATGATTGGCAAGATGATAAAAAATATGATGTAATAGTTGCTTCTTATTTACATATGTATAAAGACGAAAGAGCACAATTATTTGATCAAATAGAAGAATCTTTAGCACAAGATGGATATTTTATTGGAGAATTTTTCTCAAAAAAACAATTAAATTATACAAGTGGTGGTCCTAAAGATGAGGATTTACTTTATACAGTAGATGATTTTAAAAAGCATTTTTTATATTGTGAAAAAGATATAAAAGAAGTAGTTACTATACTTGATGAAGGCAAAGGTCATCAAGGTGAAGCTTGTGTAATAAGAGTAATTATACAGAAATTATAAAAGTAGAAACTCTTCTACTTTTAGCTTGTTTTTTTCTATTAAATAATACATTTAACAACTTTTTAACTAAAATTTAAATACACTAATTATAATTTAAATAAATAATAACTATAACAAAACACAAATAATTGAAACAGAGAATGAAATGCTAGAAAATATCAAAAATATAATCGAAAATAAAGTACTGGTTATTGATGGTGCAATGGGAACTCAACTTCAAATTGCTACTATCAAAGAAGAAGAATGGCTTTACGAAGGTGTTGATTTAGAAGGTTGTAATGAACTTTTAAACTTAACAGCACCTCATGTATTAAGAAATATTCATGATGCTTATGCAAGCGCAGGAGCTGATTTAATTACTACTAATACTTTTGGTTCTATGCCTTGGGTATTAGATGAATATGATATTCCTCAAACATCTTACGAGCTTTCAAAACTAGGAGCTTCTTTAGTAAAAGAAACTTGTTTAAAATATTCAACTCCTGATAAACCAAGATTTGTATTAGGTTCTGTTGGACCTGGAACAAAACTTCCATCACTTGGTCATATAAAATATGATGAAATGTATGAAGGTTATAAAATCATGGCACAAGGACTTGCTGATGGTGGAACTGATATATTCTTACTTGAAACTTGTCAAGATCCTTTACAAATTAAAGCAGCGCTTCATGCACTAAATGACACAGCTCCTCATATTCCAATTATGGTATCTGTTACTATTGAGTTAACAGGAACTATGCTTATTGGAACTGATGCTTTAACAATTGCTGCTATTATGGCTCCATTTAATATTTTATCACTTGGATTTAACTGTGGAACAGGACCTAAACAAGTACATAAGCACGTAAAAACATTAAGTGAAGTTTGTAAGTTCCCAATTTCAGTTCATGCAAATGCAGGACTTCCTCAAAATAAGGGTGGAGTTTCTTATTATCCAATGGGACCAGATGAATTTACTAAACTTCAAAAAGAGTTTTTAGAGATAAATGGAGTTTCATTTTTAGGTGGATGTTGTGGAACAACACCTGAGCATATTAAAGCTTTAAGTGAAGAAATAAAAGAAATCGTTCCAAAAAAACCTTGCGGATTTTTAAAGGCTTCTTTAGCATCATTGTTTAATACTGTTCCTTTAAAACAAGAACCAGCACCACTTCTAATTGGTGAGCGTTCAAATGCAACAGGTTCTAAAGCATTTAGAGAGTTACTTAAATCAAATGATTATGAAGGAACTCTTTCCGTTGGACAACAACAAGTAAGAGCAGGAGCTCATATTATTGATGTATCAGTTGGTTTTGCTGGACGTGATGAAAGAGAAGATATGGATAAAGTAGTTGAACTTTATTCTCAAAAAATATCACTTCCTTTAATGCCTGATTCTACTCAAATTTTAGCTTTAGAAGCTGCACTTAAACAAATTGGTGGAAGACCTATTATTAACTCTGTTAACTTAGAAGATGGAGAAGAAAAATTTGATGCAGTTTGTGCCTTAGCTAAAAAATTCGGAGCTGCGCTTGTTTGTCTGACAATTGATGAAGTTGGAATGGCAAAGTCAAAAGAAGACAAAATTAGAATAGCTGAGCGTATTTATAATCTATGTGTAAATAGACATGGCTTTGATCCAGCAGACCTAGTATTTGATATGTTAACATTTACTATTGGTTCAGGTGATGATGAGTATAGAACAGCTGGTATGGAAACATTAGAAGCTATTAGAGAGTTCCAAATAATGCATCCAGAAGTTGGAACAACTCTAGGACTTTCAAATATTTCATTTGGACTTGATATAAAAGCAAGAGCATATTTAAACTCTATTTACTTAGATTATTGTGTTAAAGCTGGTCTTACATCTGCTATTGTAAATGTACAACATATTTTGCCATTAAATAAAATTAGTGAAGATGATAAAAAAGCTTGTGATGATTTAATCTTTAATAATCAAGAAAATGGTGACCCATTATTTGCTTTTATTGAACACTTCTCAAATGTTGGAGATATTGAAGAACAAAGTGATGAAGAGTATCAAAAACTTGAACCAATTGAAAAAGTAAAAAAACTTTTATTAGATGGTGATAAAGATAGACTTCTTCCTTTAGTTGAAGAGTTACGACATGAAGTAAAACCTGAAATTATCGTAAATGAGTGGTTAATTGATGGTATGAAAATCATTGGTGAACTATTTGGTTCAGGTCAAATGCAATTACCATTTGTTCTTCAAAGTGCTGAAACTATGAAAGCAACAGTTGATGCATTAAATCCATATTTACCAAAAGAAGAAAAAGCTAGTGAAACTGTAATTGTAGTAGGAACTGTAAAAGGTGATGTACATGATGTTGGTAAAAACTTAGTTGATATTATTTTAAGTAATAATGGTTTTAAAGTTATAAATATTGGTATTAAAGCTGATTTAAATTCATTTTTAATTGCTGCAAAAGAGCATAAAGCTCATGCAATTGGAATGAGTGGATTACTTGTTAAATCAACTGCTGTAATGAAAGAAAACTTAGAAGAATTACAAAAAATGGGAATAGATATTCCTGTATTAATTGGTGGAGCAGCACTTACTAAATCTTTCGTAAATGACTTTTGTAGACCAATTTATGATGGGCCAATTTTTTATTGTAGAGATGCCTTTGATGGTGTTGTTTCTATGCAAAGAATTGAAAAAGGTGATTTAACAAATACTGCCTTGGCTGCTGATTTAATTGAGATAAAAGATACAAGTAATAGTGTAGAAAAAGAAGAAGTTGTAATTCCTCCTTATGAAGAAATTCCAATGCCAGCTAAAACAGAGTTTACTTTTCCACCGCTTTGGGATAGGGTTGCTAAAACAAATGAAGCTTTAGATAAAGAATTAATTTTTAAATGGATTAATCATAGAGTTTTATATAGACAAAGATGGGGATATAAAAGAGGAAAACAAAGTAGTGAGAAGTTTTTAGCTTATGAAAATGATGTTGTTGAACCATTATATAGACAATTAAAAGCTGATTTATTAGATAAAAAAATCTTTGAACCAATTGCTATTTATGCTTATTATCCTTGTATTTCTCATGATAATAAACTTTATATCTTTGATAAAAAATATTTATTTAATTCACTTGAAGAAGCAAAGAATGTACCACCATTAGAAGAAGCAATTAAAGTTTTAGAGTTTCCACGACAAAAAAGAAAACCATTTAGATGTATTCCTGATTTCTTTGCAAATGATAGATTAGATGTAATTGCATTTACACTTGCTAGTGCTGGTCTTAAAATAAGTGATTATGAAAGAGGACTTTATGATGAAGGTAAGTTTGCTGAATATTACCAAATTCATGGACTTGGTGTTGAATTAGCTGAAGCTCTTGCTGAGGTTTTACATAAACAAGTTAGACTTGATTTAGATATTGTTCCAAAAGAAGGGCATACTTTAAATGATGTTCAAATGAAACAGTATGTTGGTTGTAGATATTCTCCTGGTTATGCTGCTTGTCCAGATTTAGCTATGAATAGAGATATTTTTGATTTATTAAACCCAGAAGAGTTTGGAATTGAATTAAGTGAAACATTCCAAATGCATCCAGAACAAACAACTTGTGCTATTGTAGTTCCTCATCATGAGGCTAATTATTATAATATTTAATAGAGAATTGAGTTTCTCTATTAATTAATTAATCATAAATTATTCTTAAGTTTAATAATTTATACGATTAGTTAAGCCTATATATGGCAAAATCTTCTAAAACACTAGCTAAGGGAAAGAATGGAATATACTAAAACAGTAAAAATAATTGCAATGTCAATATTTACTAGTATATTAATAACAGGTTGTAGTATAAAACCTGAAGCATTAACTTCTGAAAATATAAAAAAAAGTGTTAAAGAAGATTTAAAACAGTTAAACGACTTATCCAAACCTATTACAAAAGCAATCTCTTTAGATGACGCAATAAAAAGAGCTATTAAAAATAATATAAGAAACAAAGTTCAGTTAATGGAATCAGCATTAGCTTATGAACAAATTGATTTAGTATATTATGATATGCTTCCAAGTTTAACAGCAAATGCTGGATACTCAACAAGAAATAACTACGCAGCTTCTGCAAGTACAACATTTGAAGATGGCAAACCAGCTCCAATAGTTGGAACTCCTACTTATTCAGTATCTCAAGATAAAACGAAAACAAATACTGATGTTTCTTTTTCTTGGAATGTACTTGATTTTGGTTTATCGTATGTAAGAGCTCAACAACAATCAGATAAATACTTAATGGCAAAAGAGAATGAAAGAAAAGTAATTCATAATATTGTTCAAGAAGTAAGAAGAACTTATTATAAATCAGTTTCCGCTGATGCATTATTGAAAAAAATTGTTCCAATGATGAAAGAGGTAACTATTGCTCTTGAAGATTCAAGAAAAGTAAATAAACTTAGATTATCTTCACCTATGGAAGCATTATCTTATCAAAGAGAATTATTAGAAGTATTAAGAGCTTTACAAACTTTAGAAAGAAATTTAATGGGTTCAAAAATCGAACTTGCTGAATTAATGGGTTTAAAACCTGGAACAAATTTTGAATTAGCAGAAAAAGTAAAAACAAATTATGATTTACCAGAAATTGATTTAAAATTAGAAGATATGGAAAAAATTGCATTAGAAAACCGTCCAGAAATCTTAGAAAGTAGATATAAAGAGAGAATCTCTCAAAAAGAGACAACATCTGCGATTTTAAGAATGCTTCCTGGTATAAATATAAATGCAGGACTATCGTACAATAGTAGTGAATATCTTTTAAATAATGATTGGACTTCTTATGGAGCTAGTGTTTCATGGAATTTATTAGATATTTTTAAAGGTAGTACTTTTAGAAAAATTGCAAAAACAAAAATTGAATTAGCACGAGAACAAAAATTAGCAATTTCAATGGCTGTTTTATCTCAAGTTCATTTATCATTAGCTGAATTTAATCAAGCTAAAAAAGAGTATAAATTAGCAAAAGAGTATTTAGATGTTGCAGAAGGAATATTTAAATTAACTAAGGTAAATAACCGTTTAAATACAGGAAGTAAATTAGTTTTTATAAAAGAGAAACTTAACTATATTTTATCTTTTTTAAGACATTCATCATCTTATGCTAATGTACAAAATAGTTACGGAAAGATTTTTGCGTCAATTGGTAAATATGAAGAGTTTAAGAAAAAAAGTTTTACGCAATTAAAAACAAATGTAGAGTTTAAAGATATAAAACCTTTAGCAGTAAAAGAAAAAGAAGAGCCAAAATTAAAAAAGCCAATAGTTAAAGCTAAAAAAGAAACTCTTTTACCAAAAGATAAAAAAACAATTACAGCAGTTGCTGTAGAAAATGCATATATAAGGTCAAAAGCAAATCCAAATAGTGATATAAAATCAGTTCTTGAAAAAGATGAAAATATTGAGGTTATATCAAAGTTTTATAATGAAAGTGGCTATTGGGTAGAAACAAAAGATGGCTATATTCAATTAAAATCTTTAAAAATGAATGCTCTAAAAAAGAAAAATGAAGGTTTATATCTTGTAAAAACTTTTAGACCAGGAAATATTAGAAAAGAAGCAAGATGGAATAGTCAAATAAAATATACAATTCCTAAAAATAGAACAATATATGTTAGTAAAATAGTTAAAAATAGTGGTGGTACTTGGTATAAAACTTCAGATGGATACATAAGTAGCTTGGTTATAAAAGCTAAAAGGAAATAATAACTTATGAAAAAGTTTATATTTTTAGCTTTATTATTCTCATATATAAATGCGCAAGAATCTATTAATTCAAGAGCTATTATTACATCCGTTGATAAAACAACATTATCAAGTGAATTATCTGGAAATATAATATATCTTAATAAACTAGAGGGTGATTACTTTACAAAAGGTGAAGTTCTTGTAAAGCTTAATTGTGATGTTTATAAGGCAAAAAAAAATAAAGTTGCTATCGAAAAAAATATTGCATATTTAAAATATAAAAAAAATAAAGAACTTGAAAGTTATAAATCCATTGGAAAGTTTGAAGTTGATATTTCAAAAGAAGAGTATCGTAAACAAGAATCAGAGTTTCAAATCGCATCAATTAATGTAAAAAGATGTAATATCTTCGCTCCTTACAATGGTCGTGTTGTTACACGAAAAGCCAATCAATTTCAAAGTATTAAACCAAATGAAGAGATAATAGAGATTATTGGAATAGATAAACTTGAAGCAAAAACTTTTGTTCCATCTATTTGGTTACAGTGGCTAAAAAAAGGTAATGAAATTGATTTAGCTATTGATGAGACAAATACTACAATAAAAGCTATAATTAAAGAAATAGGTTCTGTTGTTGACCCTGTTAGCCAAACAGTATTAGTTAGAGTAACACTTAAAAAACCTTACGAGAATATAATCCCAGGGATGAGCGCAACAGCGATATTTAAGATAAATAAATAGGATTTGTCTAATGAAAAAAACACCACTAATAAGTACTTTAGAACCTAGATTATTATTTGATGGAGCAGCAGTTGCAACAGCTATTGATGTTTTAGATAATAGTAGTTTTGATAGTGATTCTACTGATACAATTGAAACCCCCGCTGCTGTAGAAAACTCACAATTAGAAAAAAAAGAGATTGTATTTATTGATTTTAATGTAAAAGATTATGAGAGTTTAAAAGATAGTTTTTCACAAAATTATGAAGTATATATAATTGATGATAGTTCATCAGGTATAGATCAAATTGCATTTTTTTTAGAAGGAAAAACAAATATTGATGCTATTCATATTTTCTCACATGGAAAAATCGCAGAAATAAATCTAGGAAATGGTTCTATTAATAGTGATAATATAAATAGTTTTAGCCAAGATTTAAAGCTTATAGGTGATAGTTTATCAGTTAATGCAGACATCTTATTGTATGGTTGTTCAATTAGTCAAAATCAAGAAGGAAAAGAGTTCATTGATTCTTTTGCACAACTAACAAATGCTGATATCTTAGCTTCTGATGATATCACAGGAGATAAGTCACTAGGTGGAGATTGGGAGCTTGAATATAATGCTGGAAATATCGAATCGCAAACTATAATAGCAGATAATTATAATGGTACTTTTGCAAACAGTGACCCTGTAATAATACCAGGAGTTATAACTGGAACTATTACAGCAGGAAGTGGAAACTTAACTGCAAGTGGAAGTATTGATTTTACAGATGCAGAACCTGCAACAGTAAATAATGGACCATTTGGTTCTGCATCAACTAATTCAATTACGGCAGTTGATATAAATGGAGATCCAATAACTTTAACTGCACAACAAATAACAGATTTAGAATCTGGATTTATTATAAGTGCAGGAAGTGTTCTTACAAATAATGGAACAATAAATTGGGATTATAATACTAATGAAAGTGATTTGAACTTTTTAGGAACAGGAGATGTGTTAACTGCAATATTTACTATAACTATTGATGATAGATCAGGAGGCATAGCCACTCAAGATATAACTATTACAATAAATGGAGCAAATGGATCTGTTATTGCAACTGGTGGAAATATTACAGGAGATATTACTGAAGGTAATACTTTAACAGATACAGGAACAGTTACTTTTACAGATGTAGATTTAACAGATAGACCAACAGGAACTTCTTCTACAAACTCAATTACTGCTTTAAAACAAGATGGAAGTATTTTAAATTTAACAGCACAACAAATATCTGATATTGAAGCTGCATTTAGTATAGAGAACTTATTAGCAAATACAAACGAAGGAACAATAAATTGGACCTTTACAACTACAGAAAATAATCTTGATTTTTTAGGCAAAGATGATGTTTTAACAGCTATTTTTACAGTAACAGTATCTGATGGAAATGGTTCTAGTGATACCCAAGATGTAACAATTACAATAACAGGAGAAACAGAAACTCCTGTTATAACACCTGTAAATGTAGATGGTAGTATTACAGAAGGAAGTGGTTCTTTAGCTGTAAATGGAAGTATTAATTTTACAGATTCAGATACTGCAGATAGACCAGCAACCTCAGTACCTACAAAGTCAATTTCAGCAGTAGATATAAATGGAAATCCATTAACTTTAACAGCTCAGCAACAAACTGATTTACTATCAGGATTTATTATAAGTGCAGGTGGTCCTCTTACAAATAATGGAACAATTAATTGGGATTATAGTATCAGTGAAGATAAATTAGACTTTTTAGGAGCAGGTGATGTCGTAACTGCTATTTTTACTTTAAGCGTAAGTGATCAAGAAGGTGGAATTGCAACTCAAGATGTAACTATTACAATCACAGGAGCAAATGATTCTGTAGAAATAAATGGTGGAATTGTAATAGGAAATATTATAGAAGGGAATACTTTAACAGATACAGGAACAGTTACTTTTACAGATATTGATTTAAGTGATAGACCAATAGGAACATCTTCAGTAAATTCAATTACAGGCTTAAAACAAGATGGAAGTGTTCTAACATTAACAGCACAACAAATACTAGATATTCAAAATGCTTTTAGTATAGATAACTTATTAGCAAATACAAACGATGGAACAATAAATTGGACCTTTTCAACTACAGAAAATAATCTTGATTTTTTAGAAAAGGGTGATGTTGTAACAGCTATTTTTACAGTAACAGTAACGGATGGAAATGGTTCTAGCGATACACAAGATGTAACAATAACAATAAATGGAGCAAATGAGCTTCCAGTAATAATACCTGTAGATGTAGATGGTAGTATAATAGAAGGAAGTGGTTCTTTAAGTGATAGTGGAAGTATTACCTTTACAGATGCAGATTTAAATGATAGACCGATAGGAAGTGGTTCTTTAAATAATATAGTAGATATAAATGGAAATCCAGTAACATTAACAGCACAACAAATACTAGATATTCAGAATGCTTTTAGTATAGATAACTTATTAACAAATACAAACGATGGAACAATAAATTGGAATTTTAATATTTTAGAAGATAAAATTGATTTTATAGCACAAGGTGAAGAATTAACAGCAACCTTTACAATTAGTGTTGATGACCAAGATGGAGGTGTATCAACACAAGATGTAACTATCACAATTACAGGAGTAAATGATTCTATAAGTGTTGTAGGTGGAGATGTAGCAGGAGATATTACAGAAAGTGAAACTTTAACTGATTCAGGTTCAATAATATTTAGTGATGCTGATCTTAGTGATTCTATAGTAGGAAGTTTAAATAATACTTCAGTATCAGCAGTAGATAAAGATGGAAATCCCGTAACACTAACAGCACAACAAATTTTAGATATTCAAAATGCCTTTAATATTGGAAATGCAAATAATGGTGCAATGGATTGGACATACTCTATTACAGAAGCACAATTAGATTTTTTAGCAAAAGGTGAAATAGTAACAACTATTTTTACAGTTACATTAACTGATAATAATGGTTCTACTATTAACCAAGATGTAACAATAACAATAAATGGGGCAAACGAACTTCCAATTATAACAGCTGGAAATGTAGATAGTAGTATAACAGAAGGAAGTGGTTCTTTAAGTGATAGTGGAAGTATTACATTTACAGATGCAGATTTAAATGATAGACCTCTAGGAAGTGGTTCTTTAAATACTATTACATTAGTTGATATAAATGGAAATCCATTAACATTAACAGCACAACAAATAGCAGATATACAAGCAGGTTTTAGTGTAAGTAATGCAGGTGGGAATACAAATAGTGGAACGATAAATTGGGATTATTTAATTTCAGAAGATAAAATTGATTTTTTAGCACAAGGTGAAGTTTTAACAGCAACATTTACAATCAGTGTTGATGACCAAGATGGAGGTGTATCAACACAAGATGTAACTATCACAATTACAGGAGCAAATGATTCTGTAAGTATTGTAGGTGGAAATGTAAATGCAAGTGTTGTTGAAAGTGGTAATTTAATTGATTCTGGTTCTATTTTATTTACAGATAAAGATTACTCAAATAGACCTCAAGGCAGTTTATCTAATAATACAATATCTGCAATTGATAAAGATGGTAATTCTTTTAGTTTAACAGCACAACAAATTTTAGATATTCAAAATGCATTTAGTATTGCAAATGCAAATAATGGTGCAATAGATTGGACATACTCTATTACAGAAGCACAGTTAGATTTTTTAGGAAATGGCGAGGTAATTACAGCAACATTTATAGTAACTGTTACAGATGAAGCAGGTACTAGTGATATTCAAAATATGCAAGTAATTATTACAGGAACAAATGATGTTCCTGATATTCAAGTAATATCTGTATTAGCAGATATTACAGAAGGAAGTGGTACTTTAAGTGATAATGGAAGTATAACTTTTACAGATGTAGATTCAAATGATAATGCAATTGCTAGCAGTTCTTTAGATTCAATTACGCTAGTTGATATAAATGGAAATCCATTAAGTTTAACAGCACAACAAATATCAAATATACAATCAGGTTTTAGTGTACAAAATGTTATTGGAAATAGTAATAATGGAACAATAAATTGGGACTATATAATTTCTGAAAATAATTTAGATTTTTTAGCAAATGGTGAAGTAATAACTGTTGTATTTAAAATTAATTTAGATGACCAATCAGGTGGAGTTGTTAGTCAAGATGTAATTGTAACAATTACAGGAACAAATGACACAGCACTTGTAAGTACACAAAATATTGATGTGAAATTATCTTTCTCTGAGAGTTATGAACAAAATGTTTCTTCTTTATTTACAGATGTAGATATTACAGATAGTTTTAAATATGAAATTACAGGTTTACCAGAAGGTTTGAGTTTTAATCCAATTACAGGTGAAATCTCAGGTAATCCAACAGAAACGGGAATTTTTGAAATTATTATAAAAGCAATTAATACAAAAGATGACCAAGATATAGTTGATAAAACATATAAAATAGAAGTTTTACCTGCAAATACAAGTGAAGTTGAGACACCAAAAGAAGAAATAAGTGAAACTATAGAACAAGAAGTTCCATCAAAAGTTGAGGTTAATAAATTTGTTTCAAATGATGTTCAAGGAGTTTTAGACTCTTCTTCAAAGGAAGCTTCTGATTTTGATTTAGGTAAAGGTTTTATTCAATATAACTTAACACCAAACTCTTCAAATATTACAGATAATATTGAAACAAATATAAGTGAAAATATCGCTATTAAAATAAATGATGATGGAAAAATTGAATTTTCAGATGTTGTAGCAGATACTTTTGATGAAATAGGTTTATCAATTGAAGTTATGACAAGAATTGATAATTATATAGAGTTGAAAGTCACTGATGTGCAATTAGGCCAAAGATACGAAATTTATTTAAGTGATGGAAGCCCTTTACCTAAGGGAATTACTTTTGATGAGAAAACAGGTTTATTAAAAGGTGAGCTTACTAATGGTTTAGAAATCACTATAAAAGCAATAAGTGAGAATGGAGTAATTAGAACACTTAATGTAAAAATTGATATAAATAATAAAGATGAGTCACAAAAAACTTCAGAACAAGCTTCTCCTGGTTTACAAGAACAAATAGAGCAAAAAGCTTCTTCTATGCAAGATTATGGAAATAAAATTAGCTCATTATTTTCAGACCAACTTGTTTAATATAAGGAAAAATAAAAATTGAATAATATTTCAGCCTTATTGCAATTAGAACATAATTGTAGAAATTGTGAAAACTATATGGAACTAAAATATACAATAGTAAATGAAACTAGAAATTTATTAGACTATGAACAAGCTATTTTTTTAGCTCCAAACTATTCTAGAAAATTAAAAGTAGAGGCTATTTCTGATATTTCAGCTATTGATTTTACTTCACCTTTTGTTCAATGTATTGAGTCAATTTCAAATAAAATCTATAAATCAAATAATAAATCAACTCATATTTTAAATAATAAAGAAGAGATTGAATCATATCAAAGTAGACAGCTTAAAGAGCTTTCTTATGAGAATGTATTATGGCTTAGATTAGAGATTAAAAAAGAAGATATTACAAGTGAATATTTTTTAGTTTTACTAAAAAAAGAGCAATGGACGAAAAAAGAAGAAGAGATAGGAACTCATCTTAGCTCTTCATTTGCATATTTTTTATATGCAACAAGAAAAGGCGCATTTAAATCAAATCTAAAAAAATCAAGTTTTGGAAGTTTTTTGATTAAATTATTATTACTTTGTTTAATTCCTATAATGTTTATTCCTATTAAATTAACAGTTCTAGCTCCCTTAGAAGTTATTGCAAAAGATCCTTTTATTGTTACATCTGCTCTTGAAGGAGTGGTTAGTGAAATAAAAGTTAAATCAAATGAATATGTGAAAAAAGATACATTAATTGTAAAATTAAATGATACGGATTATTTAAATAAATATTTAATTGCACAAAAAACACTAAATGTTGCTAAAGCACAACTTCATACATCACAACAAGCAAGTTTTTACGATGTAAAACAAAAAAATCAATTAGAAGAGTTAAAAGCACAAGTTCAATTAAAACAATCAGAACTTGATTTTACAAAAGAACAGTTAGATAAAACACTTATTTATTCAAAAAAAGATGGAATTGCCATTATTCATAATCCAAATGAATGGAAGGGAAAACCTGTTGTAACGGGTCAAAGAATTTTCCAAATTGCAAATAAAACAAATATAGAATTAAAAATAATGTTACCTGTAAGTGATGCCATTTTTTTAGAAGATAATGCAAAAATAAAAGCCTTTTTAGATAATAACCCCTTAGATACATGGGATGGAAAAATAACTCATATTTCATATAAACCAGAGCTTACACCTGAAAATATCTTAGCATATAAAATAACTGCACAATTTGATGACTTACAAAAAGATGCTTATATTCCAACAATAGGATTAAGGGGAACGGCAAAGATTTATTCACATGAAGTAAGTCTGTTTTTTTATATATTTAGAAAACCTATTACATCTTTAAGACAATTAGTTGGATGGTAATTTATGCAAGCTTTAGATGAAACTCTTCCAATTTTAAGAGATGATTTAAAGCTTATAGAATCAAGCGTAGCAGAAGATGGTTCTAAACAGTGGTTACTATATGATGCCTTACAAAATAAGTATTTTACAATAGGAATAGATGCTTTTAATCTTTTATCTTTATGGGAAAACTCTTGTAAAATAGATGAATTTCTGGTGAAGTTAAAAAATAAAAACTATGATATTACACAAGAGTCTTTACAAGTTTTTCTAAACTTTATTACAAATAATAAATTAGTAAAAATCCAAAGTAATGAGAGCATAAAAAAAGTTTATGAAGAAGAAAAAAACTCAAAGCAAACTCTTTTTAAGTGGTTACTACATAACTATTTATTTATAAGATTGCCATTATTAAAACCTGATAGATGGCTTGATGATAATATGCCAATAGCAAATCTTTTTTATTCAAATATTTGGCGAAATTTTGTTTTACTTTTAGGTTTTATTGGTATTGTTTTAACACTAAGAAATTTAGATGAATTTTTTGCAACTTTTTCATATCTTTTTTCTAAAGAAGGTATGTTTTACTATTTTTTATCAATTATCTTTGTAAAAAGTTTTCATGAATTAGGCCATGCTTTTACTGCGAAAAAATATGGTGCAAGGGTCCCCACTATGGGGGTTGCTTTTTTAGTTTTATTCCCCGTTTTATACACAGATACAACAGATTCATGGAAAATAAAGTCAAAATATAAACGATTAAAAATAGTAATGGCAGGAATGAAAGTCGAACTTTATTTAGCTTTAATTGCCACATTCTTCTGGTCTTTTTTAGATGATGGAGTTTTTAAAAGTATTGCATTTGTAATCGCAACTACAAGTTGGATAACATCACTTTTAATAAATATTAGCCCATTTTTACGATTTGATGGTTATTATGCATTATCAGATTGGAGTGATTCAAAAAACCTTCAACCTCGTTCTTTTGCTATGGCAAGATGGTTTATACGAAGAAATATCTTAGGTTCAAATGAACAAGTTCCTGAATTTCTACCAAGATATAAGCATAATTTTTTTATTATTTATGCGATTCTTACATGGATTTATAGATTTTTCTTATTTTTAGGAATTGCTGTGCTTGTATACTATTTTACATTTAAAGCACTTGGGATATTTTTATTTATAGTTGAGATTTTATGGTTTATTATTTTACCTATTTACAAGGAGTTAAAAATCTGGTTTGAAAAAATTAACACAATAAGTTTAAATAGAAGAAATATATCTTCTTTGCTTTTTTTTATTACAATTATTTCGCTTTTGATAATACCTTGGAATAATAAAGTATATATGCCAGCTGTTTTAGAAGCACAAAAATATATAGAAATTTATGCCCCATATAATGCTCAAATTAAAGAAATAAATGTAAAAAATGGATCTTATGTAAAAAAAGGAGATACTCTTCTTATCTTAGATTCTAGTGAAAATAGTTTTTTATTAAAACAAGTAAATAATGAGATAGAGTTTTTAGAATTACAATTAAAAAAAGTAGCAGCTTCAAGGGATAATTTAAATAATAAATTTATACTTGAAGAAAAACTTTTAAGAAAACAAAAAAATAAAGAAGGTCTAGAAAAAATCAAAAATAGCTTAGTAATTAAAGCTGATTTTGATGGAATAGTTTATAAAAATGATAGCTTTCATGTAAATCAATGGCTTAATAAAAAAGAAGCAATATTCACTTTATATGAACCATCTTCTACACAGTTAATTGCCTTTTGTAGTGAAGATAATTTAAAATATATAAGTAATAAACAAAAAGCAGTATTTTTATTAAATAGTGGTGATTATGGGGCTATTAACACAAATATTACGCATATATCAAATATCTCTTTACCTTTTATTGAGTTTCCTGAACTAAGCTCTTTATATGGTGGAAGTATTGCTGTAAGAGAAGATTCTAAAAATCAATTAATAAGTGAAAAAGCCTATTATAAAGTAAAAGCAGAACTTATTGATTTTAATACTATTTATAAAATTAGAAAAGATGGAGTTCTAATCGTTGAAGGTGAACCTTTAAGTATTATAGATAAATTAACAAAAAAAGTAATGGCTATTTTAATTAGAGAAAGCGGGTTCTAAATTTGAAAAAGATATTTACAAAAATATTCATAGATGAAAACCTTCCTTTTGTAGAATTAAGATATTCAAACTCAAATATTCACTATAAAAAACACTTTCATGATACTTTTTCTTTAGGTGCAAATAAAGAAGGTGAAAGTATTTATACAAATGCAAATAAAGAATATTTATTAAAAAAAAATGGCTTAAGTATAATAAATCCAAAAGTAGTACACTCTTGTAATTCATGCTCTGATATTTTAAATATTTATTATATGTTGTATTTAGATACTTCATGGTGTAAAAATATTCAAAAGCTTATAAATGAAAATGTGCAGGAGTTTGTAAGTATTCCTGTAGATATATTGGAAGATGAAAATTTTTATTATAAGTATTTAAATCTATGTGAATATCTATTTTCAGATTATACAATTTTAGAAAAAGAGAATGAACTTATAGTATTTTTCTTAGATTTTTTCTCTTTATATCTAGAAAGAACTAATATAGTTATTATTGATGAAATATTTCAAGAAATAGTGACTTATTTAGATAAAAATTATAAAGAAAATATCTCTTTAGAAACCTTATCTATACTTTTTGATTTAAACTCTTTTTATATTATTAGACTTTTTAAATCACAAATGAATTTAACTCCTCATGCTTATTTATTAAATGTAAAAATTAATAAAGCAAAGGAACTTTTACAAAAAGGTTATTCCATTGTTGATACGGCATTAGAGTGTGGTTTTTTTGATCAAAGTCATTTTCATCGAAATTTCTTAAAAATTGTTGCAACTACACCAAAAGAGTATAAACTCAATTTTGTACAATAAATAAATCTTTAAATTTCATATACTTCAATTTCAAGGAGTTTTTATGAATATTACTACGCTTTTAGCAATATTTTCTTTTTCTATTGTTATGTCGATTTCTCCAGGTCCTGTAAATATGCTTATTATTACATCTGGAATAAATAATGGTTTTAAAAAGACTGTACCTTTTATTTCTGGTGCGACTATTGGTTTTACTTTATTATTATTTTTAATTGCAATTGGTTTAAAAACTATATTAAGTTCATATTCAAATTTTTTATTTTATTTAGAGATTTTTGGTTCTGCATTTATTATTTATATGGGTTATAAAATTGCTACTTCAAATAGTAAAATAAATATTGAAAATAAAGAAAATAAAACACTACGATTTTATGAAGGTTTTTTATTACAATGGTTAAATCCAAAGGCATGGATTGCTTGTATATCAGGTGTTTCAATGTTTGTAAATAATGATAAAACTTTATTTATTTTTGTTTTTATTTATTTTATAGTTTGTTATTTATGCTTGTCTTTTTGGGGAATATTAGGAGAAAAAATAACTATATTTTTAAATACAAATCTAAGACTTGAAATTTTTAATATGATTATGGGTTCGATTCTAATATTCTCTACTTTATTTTTAATATCTAGGCATCTTCTTTAGCTTCTTTATTAATAGGAATCACAATTTCAAACTGAGCACCTTTATATATTTTATTGTGATATAAAAACTCTTCATTTGTAAAATTAATAGTTCCATTCATATGTTTTGTAATGATTTCATTACTCATATAAAGGCCAATTCCAGTACCTTGACCTTGATGTTTAGTTGTAAAATAAGGGTCAAATATTTTATGTGAAATATCTTTATTTATTCCACCACCACTATCTTTTATTTTAATAACTAATTTTTCATTATTTTTATATGCATCTATAAATATAAATCTATCTTTGTGTTTTAAAAGAAGCACGTCTTTTGCATTATTTAAAATATTTATAATAACTTGAATAAATTCATTTTTATAGTTTTTTATCTCAATTGCTTCAATATCTTGAATAATCACAATATCATTATTTTTAAATTGTGAATCCAGTAAAACTAAACTCTCTTCAATAGATGTTTTAATACTAAATGTATTTTTATATTTATTTGAAGAGAAAAAGTTCCTAAAATCATCAATTGTTTTAGAAAGATATTGTGCTTTTTTATTGATACTTTGTAAATTATTTTTAAGAGTATCATCTTCTAAGACATTCATCTCTTTTTGAACAAGTAATGATGTAGCATTTGAGGAGATATTTGATAAAGGCTGTCTCCATTGATGTGCTATATTCTCAATCATTTCACCCATTGAAGCCATTTTTGCTTGTTGAAATAAAATTCTTTCTTGTTCAACTTTATTTTGTAAATGTTGGTCAATTTCATTTTTATACTTATTAAATTTTCTTTTAATTGTTCGTGATAAGTATATTGATGAAAATAAAAGAATAATAACTAAAACAATAGCTACTAAAATTGTATTTTTCATATGTATTAAAATATTATTATCTAACTCTTCTTTCTTCTTCTTTATTTCACTATTTACATCATCTTCATAAAAACCTGTTCCAATAACCCAAGACCAATTATCAACAACTTTTAAATAACTTGTTTTTCTAGAACCATTGTGTTCTTTAGAGTTGGAAAGAGTATTATAAGTGTAAAAAGTAGATTTTTTATCTTTGGCTTTATCTACTATTTTTTTTATACCATCTTTAAATAAGTCAGATTTTAAAGACTCTTCATCAAAAATCCCTTTTTTTAAATAGTTTATTTCATCATTTTTATAAGTAATTACAAACATATAAGCACTTTTGTCATAGTTTGCATTTAAAATACCTTCTAAAACTTTTTCTTGTACTTGTTTCTCAAAATCTTTTACATATTCACCAGTTCCTATAAACCAGTTAAATGGTTCAAAATTTTTAATATAACCGATTTTTTTATATTGAGTCTCTTTTTCATTTGGCTTATACCAATACCATTGAAGTACTGTTTCATCTTGAACTTTTAGTTTTTCATGCATTTGCCTAATTATATATTCGCCTCTTGCATCTTTTACATTATAAGAGTTTTTTCCCTCAAGTGATGGCATAATTG
>NZ_JBGUES010000027.1:0-19675 GCF_041821165.1 Poseidonibacter sp.
CGAAAAAAAACTTTTAAAACATTTATAGTAAATATTTCAGGTATTGGATACCGTTTAAATATTAAAAATAATTTATAAGTTCTAATTGTAACTAATATGTAATCGAGTTATTTTATTATTCCTATACAAATTAATATAGGAAATTAAATGAAAACAAGAAATACTATTTTTATCATTGAATATGCAAAAGGAAGTGATAAAGGTTTTGATGGTTTTAGACCTGATACTAAAGCAATTTTACGAGAAATTGAAAAAGAAACAAAATATAAAACTGAAATTGTGTTTTTTAGACCAAATAAAAAGTATAAACTTTTAGATTATTTAAAGAAAAATGCACATGCAGTAATTTCAAGAATTAATCCTGGTAATTTAAAACAAGTTGATGAGTATTTTCAATTTTTAAAAGCTTTAGGTGATGAAGGTGTAGAAATTCATACACATCCTGATGTAATGATTAACTTAGATTTCAAAGACATTTTAGCTAAATTAAAAGGTACTAGATTAGGAGATGATGAATCATATTTCTATCATAAATTTTCAGATTTTGCATCAAAATTTCCTAATGATTTAAAAAAACATGGTATTAGAGTTTTAAAAACAAACTATGGCTCAACAGGTGAGGGTGTTTATTTAGTAAGACTTCAAGATGATGGTTCTATTGTTTCAACAGAAGCTGTAAATAATGAAAAATATTTTTATGATGATATTCATGAGTTTATTTCTAAATTTGAAGTAAATTTCCAAGATGACAGTGAGTATGCTGAATATTTTGAAGGTAAAACAGGATTTGTTGGTTGTAGATATTTAGAAAGAATTAGTGAAGGTGAAATTAGAGTTTTACTAGTAAATGATAAACCAATTTCAGTTGTTCATAAAAAACCACAAGAAGGTGAGTTTTCAGCAACATTATTCTCAGGTGCAAAATATAAATACGAATCGCCAAGTGAAGGAAAATGGAAAGATGTTGTAACATTAACAACAAAGGGACTTAAAGATTTAAAACCATATTTAAAAGGGCAAAATTATCCTTTATTATGGACTATGGACTATATTCTTGATTATAATAAAGATGGTAGTGATAAATATGTTTTATCTGAAATCAACTGTTCTTGTGTAGGAATAACAACAGAATTACAATATGCAAAAGATGTTGCAAAAGTATTTGTTAAATAGTTAGAGCAAAGAATTATTCTTTGCTCCAAAGTTTTAAAAAGTTTAAAATATCACCTTTAACATAGACATTTGTTGTAATATCATGTTTTGTTTGAGGTAAAATAATAACCTTAGCATTTTTATATTTTCTTAATGCTTTTGTACAATGTCCATCTACTTCATGATTTTTAGTAGCTTTTGAATCATTTGAAAAATACTCATCATGTGTACCTATAATATTTAAAATTGCTTCATCTTTATTTGCCCCAATTTCAAAGTTTTTTGAATAATATGCATTTTCACAAGAGTATGCAGTTACAATTCTTCCTTTAAATTCTCTACCTTTAAATGCAGCTGCTGCTAAGCCACCTTCTGAATTTCCCATAAGAAAAATATTATTTGTATCAATAAAAGATATTTTTTGAAGTTTCTCTAAATTAAAATATATTTCTGCTTGTCTAAACTCATGAACTTTTTCATAATTTTTTAATTTTGTTGGTGTTTCGTATGTAGGTCTATTTTTTACCTTTAATGAATTAGGTGCAAAAAATATAAAACCAGCTTCTTCAACAATCCATTTTCTATAAACAGAACCTTTTCTTAATCCAGCTGATCCATGCATAAAAAGAACAGTTGGAATTTTACTTGTACTTTTAAAATTAGGATAAAGTTTTTTGAACTTTTTTAATGTACCAAAATATGATTCTTTTAAATTACCAAAACCTTTTGGAATACCTATAAAAGCATGTTTGTAGGTATTATCAAAATCTTCAAAACTATTAATTATATTACTATATTTCTTGTTCATAAATGGGCCTTAAAACGAAATTTAGTTATTATATCTTTTAAAATTAAATCATAAATAAAAGAAGAACATTTGAATAATAATATTTTTTTTGAGACTATAAAATGTGAAGATTATGAGGTTTTTAATCTTGAATTTCATAATAAAAGAGTTGCTAATACAATAGCAATGAATTTAAACTTACAAGAGTATATTTACCCTGTAAGTAATGAATGTTTACGTTGTAAAGTTGTTTATGATGAAAGCGGTATTTTAGAAGTAAACTATTTCCCTTATAAAAAAAGAGAAATAAACAGATTTAAACTTGTTTTTTGTGATGATATTAACTATTCAAAAAAATATTTAGATAGAGAAAAACTTGATAAACTTTTTATGCAAAAAGATTCTTGTGATGAAATTATGATTATAAAAAATGGTTTACTAACTGATACAAGTATTGCAAATATTGCAATTTATTACGATGGTCATTGGATTACTCCAACAATACCTTTATTAGCAGGTACTACAAGAGCTAGATTATTAGAAGAAAAGTTTTTAATAGAAAAAGATATTAGTGTAGAAATGCTACAAAATTGTGAAAAAATAGCTTTAATGAATGCAATGATTGATTTTGATATAAAAAAAGATTTTTTACTTAAATAAATAATTATTTTTATATTTAAAATAAGCAAAGTTATCTATTTCATAAGTTATAATATGCCTTAAAAAAATTTAATTATAGGCATAAAAAATGATAACTGATATTCTTGAAAACGAAAATTTTAAAGATTTAGTAACAAAACAGATTAAAGAAACAATAGATTACTTATTAGCACAAGACCAAGAGTTTTCTATAACTGCAAATATTAAGCCAATTGTTTTTACACCAGAACTTCCTAGTGCTATTAAAGAACAATTATCTGATTACTCTTTATTTATTTTAAGTAATTATACATATACAACTGTAAAAGTTGATGAGCATTTTATATCATTTGAAGCTGGATATGGAAGTGAGAACTTTGGTTCTACTGCTAAAGTTCCATTACATTCAGTTTTTCAAATTATAGTTGATGAATCAATCCTTTATTTAAATTCAGTTGCAACTGTTGATAAATTTAATAAAAATACAAAACTAAACTCAATTAATGTGTTTAAAAACAATCCTAATAATAAGAAGTTTAATAAATAGTGAAATACGACAAAGAGATTAAAAAAGCATTTCAGGTTTCAATACCTGTAATGATGGGATATGCAGTTTTAGGTTTTGCATTTGGTTTACTTTTAGTATCTTTTGATTATCCATGGTATTTAGCTCCTATTATGTCCTTATTTATATATGCAGGAGCTTTACAGTTTGTAGCAATTAACTTTTTTAATGTAAAAGCAGGAATGGTTGATATTGCAATTGCAACTTTATTTATAAATATTAGACAATCTTTTTATGGTTTATCACTTTTAAAAAGATTTAAAAAAACTGGAAAATTAAAACCATATTTAATTTTTGGACTAACTGATGAGACATACGCTCTTTTAACAACAATTAAAGATGATGAACAATTAAAAAAAAGATGGTATTACTTTTTTTTAACAGCTTTTAATCAATTCTATTGGTTTACAGGTGCAACACTTGGTGCAATTGTTGGAAGTAATATAAAGTTTGATACAGCAGGTTTAGAATTTTCATTAACAGCACTTTTTGTTGTTCTTTGTATTGAGCAATATAAAAATTTAAAAAATATAACTCCTTTTGTAATAGGTGCAATTGCCTCTATTCTTTCACTTTGTTTTATTCCAAGTGATAAGATGTTAATAGCTTCAATAATTTTTGCTTTAGTATTAATGTTTACATTTAAAAAGAGAGTTGAAAATGAGTAGTTATGAAATATATGTAGCTATTGCTATTATGGCCGTGGTTAATTATTTTACAAGAGTTTTTCCATTTCTATTTTTTAGAAAAAATGATTTACCACCATATGTAGTATTTATTGAAAGATTTTTTCCTGCTGTAATTATGACTATTCTTATATTCTATTCTATAAAAGATATAGATTTTTCTTTAGCTCCTTATGGATTAAAAGAAATAGGGGGAATATTTTTTACTGCTATTTTACATTTAGTATTAAAAAACTATTTGATTTCAATATTTGCTGGAACAATATTTTATATGGTGTTAGTTCAGTACTATTAGATTGCATTTTAGAAGTTTTAAATAAGAAGTTCAATAAGTTTGTGGACGAATCCACAAACTTATTATTTTTTTGGAGCGAATTTAAATAGAGCAGAACCCCATGTTAAACCACCACCAAAGGCATCAAAAAGAACAGTATCACCTGCTTTTATTCGCCCTTGCTCATAGGCATAGTTCATAGCCATAGGAATTGAAGCAGCTGATGTATTACCATACTTATCTACCGTAACTACAGTTTGCTCTTCATTGAATCCTAAAGCATCACCTACAGCTTTTATAATTCTATAGTTTGCTTGATGAGGAATAAAATGATTTATATCTTCATTCGAAAGATTATGTTTTTCCATCATTACTTTAACATCTGATGTTAAAGTTCTAACAGCAAGCTTGAAAGTTTCATTACCTTTCATTTTTATACATGCCATTTTATTATCTAAAACTTCTTGTGAACAAGGATGTTTACTTCCTCCACCTGGAGTTTTAATTAAATCATCATAGTTTCCATCACTTGAACAATTAACATCAATAATAGCTTCTGATTTATCTTCTGTAGCAGAAATGATTGCAGCACCTGCACCATCTCCAAAGATAAAACAAGTACCTCTATCTGTATAATCTAAAATTGAGCTATATGTTTCAGCACCAACGATTAATACATTTTTTTTCATACCTGATTCAATAAATGCTTTTGCAACTGAAGTTGCATAAACAAATCCAGTACAAGCGGCACTTATATCAAAAGCCATAACAGGAGGTAATCCTAGTTTTGATGCAATAAGACAAGCAGTAGAAGGCATACATAAATAATCAGGAGTAACAGTAGCACAAATAACTAAATCAATATCTTCTTTAGCAATTCCAGCACGTTGTATTGCAACAGCTGCTGCTTTTGCACCTAAATCAGAAGATGCTTCATCAGGTTCTGAAATTCTTCTTTCTTTAATTCCAGTTCTTTTTGTTATCCATTCATCACTTGTATCAATAATTTTTTCGAAATCTGCGTTTGTCATAATCTTCGGAGGAATATAAGCTCCAATAGATCTAAAAGCTGCATATGTCATTTACATATCCTTAAATAAAATATACTAATTTTGATATAAAATTAATTATTTAGTATATAGAGCTAGACTCTTTTCAATATTTTCATTTACATTAGAACTTGCTGCATTAATTGCTTGTGAAATAGCATTTTGTATAGCTTTAGGGTTAGATTTACCATGCGCAATAATAACAGGTGCTTTAACACCTAATAGTGGAGCTCCACCATATTCTGCGTAATCAACTCTAACTTTTAAGTTTTTAAATACTTTTCTCATAAGAACTGCACCAGCAATTGAAATAAGAGATCTTTTTAAATTCTTTTTGATGATTTTACCAATAGTGTCTGCAACACCTTCGGCTGTTTTAAGTAGAATATTTCCTACAAAACCATCACAAACCACAACATCAACTGTTCCTTTGAAGATATCAGAACCTTCAACATTTCCTGCGAAATTAGGAATCTTTGATATTAAACCATAAGCTTCTTTAGTAACTTCATTACCTTTACTTTCTTCTTCACCATTAGATAATAATCCAATAATTGGATCATCAAGATTTAATACATCAGATGCATAAACCTGTCCCATAACAGCAAATTCAAAAAGATTTTTAGCATCACTATCTACATTTGCACCAACATCTAATACTAATGTGTTTTGATTCTCACTAGTAGGCATTAATGTTGCAATTGCAGGTCTTGAAACACCTTTTAATCTTCCAATTCTAAGAGTTGCTAAAGACATTGAAGCACCAGAATGTCCAGCAGATACAACAGCATCAGCATTTCCATCTCTAACAAGTTCAATTGCTTTATAAATAGTAGAATTTTTTCTTTTAAGTGCGTCAGTTGCAGAATCACTCATACTAATTACATCATCTGTATCTAGTATTTCAATTCTTGACAAAAAGTTTTGAGGTATTAAAGGTAGTAATTCATCTTTTTTACCTACTGCTATAGCAGTAAAGTTATTGTAAGTTTTTAAAGCTGCAATAAGCCCATCAATGATAGGTTCAGGACCGAAGTCCCCACCCATTGCATCTATTGCTATTTTATGCATTAGTTTTTGTATTCACCAGTAGTTGGATTAACCATGTGAGGCATTTTCCAAGTTCCATCAGTGTCTTTAACTGGTCTTTTTAATGTAATTTTGTAGTGTGTTCTTCTTTTAGCTGCTCTTGAATGAGATACTCTTCTCTTTGGTACTGCCATTTTATCTTTCCTTAAAATTCTTTTTCAAAATTATCACCATCTTGTAAACATTCGTCACAGATGTAATAATCGCTTTTAATTGAGTCTAGTTCACTTTGAATTAATTCATCAAAATCAACTAAACTATTTTCCATTTCTATTACTAAATCCTGAGATTCAGTATTACTGTATACACCATCGCTTAATAAAAAATCTAATTTCTCATCAACATTGATTGTATTACTAATACCACATCTAGAACAATCAACTTCAGTAGTACCTTGTAATACTGCGTCAATTTTTACTAACGATTGCGATATTTTACAAAAAGTACCTTCAATTTTAACTGAAGCGTATTCATATGATAGCTCTTTAGGGCTTTGTGGTACTTTTTTAAATTCAATTTTCATTATAAAGTTGTTTAATTAATCAATAATTAACAAATTTCTTTTTGTGCAAAGAAGAAATTAATTTCGTTTGCTGCATTTTCTAATGAATCTGAACCATGTACTGCATTTGCATCAATAGATTCAGCGAAATCAGCTCTGATAGTTCCAGCTGCTGCTTCTTTAGGGTTAGTTGCACCCATTAAATCTCTATTTTTTGTCATTGCATCTTCACCTTCTAAAACAGTTACTACAACTGGTCCAGAAATCATGAATTCTACTAAATCTCCAAAAAATGGTCTTTCAGCGTGTACTGCATAAAATGCTTCTGCATCTGCTTTGCTTAATTGCATTTTTTTAGTTGCAGCTATTCTTAATCCAGCGTCTTCAAATCTTGATAAGATTTTTCCAACAACGTTTTTTGCTACTGCGTCAGGTTTGATGATTGATAATGTTTGTTCCATAGCGTATATTCCTCGATTTTATATTATAAGTCGTGGATTGTATCTAAAAAATAAAAAAAAGGCAAGTAATTAAAATTACTTGCCTTTTTGTGAGTTACGAGAGTTGTTTTAACTAATATTAAATATTAGTCTTCAACACAAGGTTCACCAGCTGTTTTACCTTCTCTAACTGGGTTAGTTGAGTTGTCTCTATCATCCCATTGGATACATCCCTCAGTAGGACATGCATCAGCACATGCTGGAGCATCATTGTCACCAATACACTCAGTACATGTTTCTGGGTTTACATAATAAATATCTTCACCTGTTGGGTTCTCATCATTGTCTACAATTGATTCTGTAGGACACTCGTCTAAACATGCATCACAACTAATACAAATATCAGTAATTTTTACTGCCATATATAACTCCTTAATAAAATTTAAAAAACTTTATCACACAAAGTATAAAATTAACTTTAAAAGAGAAATATTATCAATTGAGAATAGACAAAATGAATAATTTGAAACAATTTAAACAAAAATAAAATTTTAAAACTAATTTATAAATTTATAAAAAATAAAATATATGATATAAAGGATAAAGTTTATCTAAGAATAATTATTTACAAATTTACAAATTTAAGCTAATAATAATTGTAATTTAAAAAATATGTTATATAATTGTATTCAAATTTATTAAATTAAAAGGATTATAAATGTTAGTAACTAAAAAAGCTCCAGATTTTACAGCTACAGCTGTACTTGCAGATGGTCAAATTGTTGAAGATTTTAACTTATATGAAAATATCGGTGAAAATGGTGCGGTATTATTTTTCTACCCATTAGATTTTACTTTTGTATGTCCATCTGAAATTATTGCATTCTCTAAAAGAATTGAAGAGTTCTCTTCAAGAGGTGTTTCTGTAATTGGTGTTTCTGTTGATTCTCAATTTTCTCACTTTGCATGGAGAGAAACTGATGTAAACAATGGTGGAATTGGAAGAATTAAATATCCATTAGTTGCTGATTTATCTAAACAAATCTCTAGAGATTATGATGTATTATTTGGTGAATCTGTTGCATTAAGAGGTTCTTTCTTAATTGACAAAGATGGAACTGTTAGACACTCAGTAATTAATGACTTACCATTAGGAAGAAATATTGATGAAATGATTAGAATGGTAGATACAATGTTATTTACTAACGAGCATGGTGAAGTTTGTCCTGCTGGTTGGACTAAAGGTGACGAAGGTATGAAACCATCAACTGAAGGTGTTGCAGAATACTTAGGTAAAAATGAAGGTAACTTATAATAGTTAATCTCTTTATGTAAAAGGTATCAATTCATTGATACCTTTTTTTTTGTCAAAATTTTAAAATTATTGACAAATTTTCAAATAAACACTACAATATCAATATTACTATTACTAAAACTACTAAAAAACTACTAAAACTGCATACTTATATTATGTAAAATTAAAGGTAACTAAACTCATGGAAGAGTCAAAAACTCAGAGCAAAACTAAAACTGTAAGAAAAGCTAGAACTCATATACCTGTTGAAGGGTATAAAATAGAGCAATTAAGAGAATTTTCACTTGAAGAACTTTTAAATATTGCAAAAGAATTAGACGTAGAAAACCCACAAGAACTTAAAAGACAAGATTTAATGTTTAATATTTTAAAACATCAAATTGATGCTGGTGGATTTATTTTATTTACTGGAATATTAGAAATCAAAGAGGGTGGATTTGGATTCTTAAGAGCAATTGATGGTAACTTCTCAGATACATCAAACGATTCTTATGTTAGTGCAACTCAAATTAGAAAGTTTGCATTAAGAACAGGTGATATTGTCTCAGGGCAAGTAAGACCTCCTAATAAAGATAGTGAAAAGTATAATGCACTATTAAAAATTGAAGCAATAAACTACCTACCTATTAAAGAATCTAAAAACCGACCATTATTTGATAACTTAACTCCTTTATATGCTACTGAAAGATTTAAATTTGAATATGATTCAAAAAGAATGACAGGTAGAATGTTGGATCTTTTTGCTCCTATGGGTAAAGGTCAAAGAGGATTAATCGTAGCTCCTCCTAAAACTGGTAAAACTGAACTTTTAAAAGATTTAGCTCATGGAATCTCTAGAAACCATCCTGAAGTTACTTTAATGGTTTTATTAATTGATGAAAGACCTGAAGAAGTTACAGATATGCAAAGATCTGTAAAAGGTGAGGTTTACTCTTCTACGTTTGATTTACCTGCACATAATCATGTAAGAGTTGCAGAAATTGTAATTGAAAAAGCAAAAAGACTTGTAGAAATGAAAAAAGATGTTGTAATTCTTTTAGATTCAATCACAAGACTTGCACGTGCTTATAATACAGTAACTCCAAGTTCTGGAAAAGTACTTTCAGGTGGTGTTGATGCAAATGCTTTACATAAACCAAAAAGATTCTTTGGAGCTGCTAGAAATATTGAAGAGGGTGGTTCTTTAAGTATTATTTCAACTGCATTAATTGAAACTGGTTCAAAAATGGATGAAGTTATTTTTGAAGAGTTCAAAGGAACTGGAAACTCAGAAGTTGTATTATCTAGAAATGCTGCTAATAAAAGAGTTTATCCTGCACTTGATATTATTAAATCAGGAACTAGAAAAGAAGAATTACTTCTTTCTCCTGAAATTTTACAAAAAACTTGGATACTTAGAAATGCAATTGCATCAATGGATGAAGTTGAAGCTCTTAAATTTTTATATTCAAAAATGCAAAAAACAAAAGATAATGAAGCGTTCTTCGCTGGAATGAACGAATAAAAGTAAGCTATTAATAGCTTACTTTCTTTATACCTACTTTCTAAAAATAACAAATATAAAATTAATATGTAACTTTCTTGCTTAACATTACTCTTATGTACTTTTCTATAATATTTCAGGCTGATATAAGGGTATTTAATGATAAATATAAAAAATTTGAACAAATATTATGGTGATGTAAAAGTTTTAAATGATATTTCAATTGATATTAAAAAAGGTGAAATTTTCGCTATTGTGGGACATAGTGGCGCAGGAAAATCAACACTTTTAAGATGTATTAATGGACTTGAAAACTATAAAGATGGATCACTGCTAGTAAATAATAAAGAAATAAAATCTTTAAAAAAAGAAGAATTAAGAGAATTTAGAAAAAATATTGGAATGATATTTCAACATTTTTCATTAATTCAAAGAAAAACTGTTTATGAAAATGTAGCTTTACCTATGCAACTTTGGGGATATTCTAAAGAAGAAATTTCAAAGAAAGTAAAAGATCTTCTTACATTAGTTGGACTTGAGCATAAATTAGAATCTTATCCAAGTGAATTAAGTGGTGGTCAAAAACAAAGAGTTGCAATTGCACGAGCTTTAACATTAGACCCAGAAATTTTACTTTCAGATGAAGCAACATCTGCACTTGACCCAAACACAACAGTATCTATTTTAAATTTATTAAAAGAGATTAATGAAAAACTAAATATTACTATCATTTTAGTAACACATGAAATGGAAGTAGTTAAACAAATTGCACAAAAGTCACTTTTATTAGAGCATGGAAATATTATTGGTTTTGATGATACTGAAGAACTATTTTTAAAACCAGATGCAAAAATGAAAGAGTTTTTAGGTGAAAGTGAAGTCGTACCAAAAGATGGAGTAAATATAAAACTATATTTCCCAAAAGATAATGCTTTTCAATCTTTTATAACTTCAATGGCAAGAAATCTTGATATGGATTTTAATATTGTATGGGGAAAACTAGAAGAGATTAATACTCATATTGTTGGAAATATTGTAATTAATATTAAAGATAATGAAAAAGATAAGGTTTTAGAATATATGAAAGATAAAGATATTGTTTGGGAGGTATTATAATGCTTGATATTTTATTACCAGCATTTGGAGAAACAGTTTATATGTCTGCTGTATCTACTTTTTTTGCTGTTATTATTGGATTTATTTTTGCCATTATTTTGATTTTAACTTCAAAAGGTGGATTAAGAGAAAACTTAAAAGTTTACTCTGTATTAGATGTTGTAATTAATACTTTAAGATCGTTTCCTTTTATCATTTTAATGATTATACTTTTTCCTCTTACTAAGTTTTTAATTGGAAAAAGTATTGGAACAACAGCTGCAATAATCCCTTTAACAATTGGAGCTGCTCCTTTTATTGCAAGATTAATTGAGAGTGCTTTAAAAGAAGTTGAAGTTGGAGTTATTGAAGCTGCTAAATCATTTGGTGCAAGTGATTTTCAAATTATCTTTAAAGTGATGTTAGTTGAAGCACTTCCTGCTATTATTTCAGCAATCACTTTAACACTTATTACTGTAATTGGTTTTTCTGCAATGGCTGGTGCTGTTGGAGGAGGAGGTCTTGGAGATGTTGCTATTAAATATGGTTATTATAGATTCCAAACAGATACTATGATTTATACTGTATTAATTTTAATTGCACTTGTTCAAGTTGTACAAAGTTTAGGCGATTATTTATATAAAATTACAAAAAAATAAAGGATAGAAAACATGTTAAAAAATATTTTAAAAGTATCATTAGCATCAGTATTAGCATTTGCAATTACTGGTTGTAATGAAAAAGAAGAGAAAAAAGTTGAAACAAAAGTTGCAGTTGAGAAAAAAACTACAATTAAAATTGGTGCAACACCTGTTCCTCATGTAGAGATTTTAGAAGCTGTTAAACCACTTTTAAAAGCTAAGGGTTATGATTTACAAATTGTTGAATTTACTGATTATGTAACTCCAAATATCGCTGTTGATGAAGGTGAATTAGATGCAAACTTCTTCCAACATGCACCTTATTTAAATGAGTTTAACGCTAATAAAAACACTCAATTAGTTAAAACTGTAAATGTACACTTAGAGCCAATGGGTGTTTATTCTAAAACATTAAAAGACATAAAAGAATTAAAAGATGGTGCTACAATTGCAGTTCCAAATGATCCTACAAATGAAAGTAGAGCTTTAGATATTTTAGTAAAACAAGGTTTATTAACATTTAATGATGTTGCTTTAAAAACTGTTGTTGATATTAAAGATAATCCTAAAAACTTAAAAATTAAAGAGTTAGATGCTCCTCAATTACCAAGAGTTTTAGATGAAGTTGATGCTGCTATTATTAATACAAACTATGCTTTATCTGCTGACTTAAATCCATTAAAAGATGCTTTAGTACTTGAATCAAAAGATTCTCCTTATGCAAATATTGTGGTTGTTAAAAAAGGTAATGAAAATACTGATTACATTAAAGCTTTAAACGAAGCTATTAATTCAGATGAAATTAAAAAATTCATTAAAGAAAAATATAATGGTTCTATTGTAGAAGCATTTTAATTTAAAGGGAAAGTAATCTTTCCCTAAAATAATGTAAATAATAAACACTAATGCTAAAATATGTATAAAATATATACATAAGTATAATAAATATACATATATTCGCTACAATGTGCTTTCAATTAGAAAATAAAAGGAAAGCACATGTCATATTTTGAAGACGTATTCGATTATCTTAAGAGATCAAGTCCTGCACAAACTGAGTTTTATCAAGCGGCAGAAGAAGTACTATACTCTTTAAAACCACTACTAGAAAAATATCCACAATATAAAAAACATAAAATTATTGAAAGAATTGTTGAACCAGAAAGACAAATTATATTTAGAGTTAACTGGGTTGATGATAATGGAGAAATCCAAGTAAATAAAGCATTTAGAGTTGAGTTTAATTCAGCTTTAGGTCCATATAAAGGTGGTCTTAGATTTCATCCAAGTGTTAATGCAGGTGTAATTAAATTTTTAGGTTTTGAACAAATTTTTAAAAATGCATTAACAGGACTTCAAATTGGTGGAGGAAAAGGTGGAAGTGATTTTGATCCAAAAGGAAAATCTGACAATGAAATCATGAGATTTTGTCAAGCCTTTATGAGTGAATTATATAGACATATTGGTGCAAATACTGATGTTCCAGCTGGAGATATTGGAGTAGGTGCTCGAGAAATTGGATATATGTTTGGAATGTATAAAAAACTTGCAAATAGATATGAAGGTGTACTAACAGGAAAATCACTAAAATGGGGTGGTTCTCTAGCAAGAACAGAAGCAACTGGATATGGGTGTGTTTATTTTGCTAAATATATGTTAGAAGCAAGAGGTGAAACATTAGAAGGTAAAAAATGTGTTGTTTCAGGTTCTGGAAATGTTGCTATTTATACTATAGAAAAGTTATATCATTTAAAAGCATTACCAATTACATGTAGTGATTCTAAAGGAATGATTATAGATGAAGAAGGTATTGATTTAGAATTACTTAAAGAGTTAAAAGAGAAACAAAGAGCAAGATTAACTGAATATGTAAAATATAGACCTAATGCAAAATATATTCCTGTTGAAGAATATAAAAAAGGTATGAATGGTGTTTGGTCTGTACCTTGTGATGCAGCATTCCCAAGTGCTACACAAAATGAATTAAATTTAGAAGATGCAAAAACACTTTTAGAAAATGGATGTACTTGTGTAAGTGAGGGTGCAAATATGCCTTCAACTGCTCAGGCTGTTGATTTATTTATTGAAGCTAAAATAGCATATGGACCAGGAAAAGCTGCAAATGCTGGTGGTGTTGCTACAAGTCAATTAGAAATGGCTCAAAATGCTTCTATGCTTGCTTGGACTTTTGAAGAAGTTGAAGCAAAACTTGAAAGAATTATGAAAAATATTTTTGATTCTGCAAGTTCAACTGCAGCTGAATTTGGACAACCTACTAACTTAGTTTTAGGTGCTAATATTGCTGGATTTAGAAAAGTTGCTGATGCAATGATTGAGCAAGGTTTAGTATAATTTTTATGTAATACTCTTTTTTGAGTATTACATTTATCATTATAAAATTATTAGTTTTAAAATCCTTAAAAAAGTAGTTTATTATACAGATTAGTCTCTATTATTTAAAGTTATTTATGCTTTAATAGAATACTTAAATAAATAGGATTTTTATGAAGACTAATATAAATTATTTCAAGGATTTAGAATCATTTATTTCTCAAATAAATAATTTAAATACTGAATATTTATTATTAGTAGCTACAAATACACTTATTGAAATAGAAAAAATAAATACTTTAAATATTACAGGTGCTATATTTCCTGAAATCATTTATGAAAATAAACTTTATGATTCAGGCTTAATTGCTATTGAAATTAAGAATAATATGAAAGTCCACTTTTATGATGATATTTCAAAAACATATGACTTTTATAAAACCTTTAACTCTACAAAATCAATAATCACTTTATTAGATGGTATTTCTATTTATAATGAAAGCTTTTTACAAAATCTCTTTTGTAATGTAAATATTAATACAAATATTATTGGTGGTGGAGCAGGTACAATTAATGGTAAAAATAAAAAAGTAATATTCAATAATAAAGGTTTTTATAATAATAGTGCGATTTTATTAAGCCTAGAAACTTCTATTAATATCGGAGTTAAACATGGTTGGGAATATTTAACAGGTCCTTTTGTAGTAACTTCAAGTGAAAAAAATATTTTAAAACAATTAGATTATAAAAGTGCATTTAATACTTATAAGAACATTATTGAAAAAGATTGCGGTATTGTTTTAACAAAAAACAATTTTCAAGAGATATCACAAAATTATCCAATTGGAATTGTAAAATATATGGGTGAACAAATTGTACGTGATCCTATCTCTTATGAAAATGGAAATTTAGTATTAGTAGGAGAAATTTCTAATAATTCAATAATTAATATTTTAAAAGGTGATAAACAAAAACTTTTAGACTCTGCAAAAGAAGCTACAACACAAGCTTTAAAAGAAGATTGTGAATCAATTATTATATTTGAATGTATTTCAAGAAAAGAGTTTTTAAAAGATAAATTTGATGAAGAGTTAAATAATATATTTTCTTTATTACATAATCAAAAAGGAATTGGTGCTGTTACAATTGGTGAAGTTGCAAATAGTGGAAATAGATATATAAACTTTTTTAATAAAACTTGTGTGGTAGGTGGAATATGCTTTTAAATGAGTTGTCAGTTTCCTTTAAATGTCATAGTTCTATTGGAAATAGTTTAGATCTTACTTCTATGATGGAAGAAGTTATTCGAACATTTATGCAAGAAACTTATGCTATTTATGGCGCTTCTTATTTATTAACTAATGGCATTGAAAAAATTATTTCAATAGGTAAAGAAGTTTCTTATAATATAGATAATTTACCAAATAAATTTAATGATGATATTTTAATTGAAAAGTACAATACACATTTAAATATCTTATATTATAAATTAGAAAATGCTTTAATTGTATTTATTTATGATAAAAACATAAACTTAAATTTTATTATTGCAATGTATAAAAACTTTAAAAGAAAATTGAATCTTGCAATAGATTCATGCTTAAATGTAATGAGTTTAGAAAAAAAGAATTATGAATTAAATATCTTAACTAATAATCTAAAAGAAGAAGTAAAAAAAGAGATTAATCTTAACAAAGAAAAAGAAAGGCAAATCTCAGAGCAATTAAAAATAATTGAAATGGGTGAATTAATTGGAAATATTGCTCATCAATGGAGACAGCCATTAAGCGCAATATCAACACTTGCAAGTGGAATGCAATTAAAAAAAGAGATGAATATTTTAAATGATAAAGAGTTTTTTGATGATAGTAATTCTATTATAAAAAATACACAATATTTATCAGATACAATTGATGAATTTAGAGAGTATATTAAACAATCACATAGAAAAAAAGATTTGATTATTCAAAAAAGATTTTCATCTGCAATTAAAATAGTTACATCATCATATAAAGAAGAAAATATTAAAATTATTGAAGAGTTTATGGAACCTGAACCTTTAAAGATAAATTTAATTGCAGGTGAATTATTACAAGTTTTTTTATCAATATTAGATAATGCAAAAGATGCTTTGAAAAATAGTATTAATGAAGTTGAAAAATGGGTAAAATATTCAATAAAGAAATCAACAAAAAAAGTCTTTATTACTATTGAAGATAATGCAGGTGGAATAAATGAAAAGATTAAAGATAAAATTTTCAATCCTTATTTTACAACTAAACATCAATCTCAAGGCACAGGAATTGGGCTTTATAATAGTTATGATATTGTTGTAAATCGTTTATTTGGTAAAATATATGTAGAAAACACTAAAAATGGTGCAAGATTTATTATTGAATTACCCTTAATAGAATAAGTAAAGGAATATATTATGGAAGAAATTAAAAAAACTGATATAGAAAAAACTGAAACGATATTAGTTGATTTAGATAAAATTGAAAAACTAGTTAATAAAGTTGCAGATTTAGTAATTACAAACTCTATGATGTCTCAAAAAATTGAGAGTTTAAATGATGAAGAAGATAAAAGAAATATGTCTGGAATAACAACTTTATTTGAAAGACATATTAAAGAAATTCAAGATTATGCAATGGAACTTAGAATGATAAATATGGCAAGTATTTATGAAAAATTTCCTTTGTTAATAGAATCAACTGCTAGTAAATATAATAAGAAAATTCAAATAAATACATCTGGAAATAATACTAAAATTGATAAAAGTATGCTTGAATCTTTAGATGAAACTTTGAAATTAATTTTAGAAAATTCACTTATACATGGTATTGAAGAACCAAAAATAAGAATTGAAAAACAAAAAAATGAAATAGGATTAATATCTGTAAATACAGAACAAATTAATGGACAAATTGTAATTACTATTAAAGATGATGGAAAAGGTATTGATTTAGAAAGTATTGTAAATAATGCTTTAGAAAAGTTATTTATAAATGAAGATGATTTAGAAAATATGAGTGATAATGATAAATCTGCTTTAATTTTAAATGAAAAATCAATGTCAAAAGTAAAAGAGTATGTTGAAAAAATAAATGGACAATTATTTATTGAAACGAAAAAAGATAGAGGAACAACTGTAACAATTTTTATACCTTTAACTTTATCAATTTTAGATGGCTTAAATATTAGAATTGGTGAACAATATTTTATTTTACCAACTACTTCAATTATTGAATCTTTACAACCTACAAAAGATATTATTAAAAGTGTAGGAGATGGTTCTTCGGAACTATTAATATTAAGAGAAGATTTTATTCCAATAATTAGAATGAATCAATATTTAAATATAAAAGGTCAGCATACTAATTTAACAGATGGAATGATTATTGTTGTAAAAGCTGGAAAAGAAAAAGTTGCATTATTTATAGATGAATTTTTACATCAACAACAAATTGTTGTAAAAGCAATTGATAAAAACTTTAGAGATGTAATTGGTATTAGTGGAGCAACGGTAAGAGGAAATGGTTCTATTGGTTTAATCATTGATGTTAAGAGTATTGTTGATGATAAAAGATAAGTAATTTATTATATTTAAAGCATTATTTTTTATCTAGAATTTTAAGCTTTTTTGATATAATCTACCTAAATTAAGAATAAGGTACAACTTGAAAGTAGGTGTGTTTGATTCAGGTTTAGGTGGATTAACTGTTGTTAGTGCCATTACTGAAGTATTTAATGGTGCAGATATATTTTATGTTGCAGATACTGCACATGCACCTTATGGGCAAAAAGCACCCGAACAAATTCTAAAACGATGTTTAGAAATCACAAACTTTTTAATAAATAAACATGAAATAGAAGCTTTAATAGTAGCTTGTAATACAGCAACATCTGCTGCAATTTCTTATTTAAGAGAAAATTTCCCTACACTTATTGTTATTGGAACAGAACCTGGAATTAAACCAGCAATTGAATTTACAAAAACTGGTAATGTTGGTGTTTTAGCAACACCTGCTACATTAAAAGGTGATAAATATCAATTATTGGTAAATCAATTATCAATGAATAAGTCTGTTAGATTATTTGAACAAGCTTGTCCTGGTTTGGTTGAACAAATAGAAAAAGGTGAAATCTCTTCTAAAAAAACAACTTTAATGCTTGAAGATTGGCTAAAACCTATGAGTTTAAACTCTGTTGATACAATAGTTTTAGGATGTACACATTATCCTTTAGTAAATGAAACTATTAAAAAAATTATGGGTGAGAATATAAATCTAATTGATACAGGTTGCGCAATTGCTAAAAGACTAAAATTACTTAGTGAAGATAATGGGCATATAAATGAAGGTTTATTAAATATTTGTATCTATTTTACAGGTGAAATAAATACTAATATGGTGAATAAAATATTTAAAACAAGTGAACAAGGTGACAAAATCATGATTAGGAAATATGAGATATGAGTGAAATAACACAAGATAGAAAAGTATTAGCTTTAAAATATAGACCACATACTTTTAAAGATTTAGTTGGTCAAAGTACAGTTTCACAAACTTTATCATTAGCCTTAGATTCAAATAGATTATCTCATGCATATTTATTTTCAGGACTAAGAGGAAGTGGTAAAACTTCAACTGCTAGAATCATGGCAAAAGCTTTATTATGTAAAGAAGGCCCAACATCAAATCCTTGTGAGGTTTGTGATAATTGTTTAAGTGCAAATGCAAATAGACACTTAGATATTATAGAAATGGATGCAGCTTCAAATAGAGGTATTGATGATATTAAAGATTTAATTGAACATACTAAATATAAACCAAGCTCTGCTAGATTTAAAGTCTTTATTATCGATGAAGTTCATATGCTTACTACTCAAGCTTTTAATGCACTTTTAAAAACATTAGAAGAACCTCCTGGTTTTGTAAAATTTATTTTAGCAACAACTGATCCATTAAAACTTCCTGCAACAATATTAAGTAGAACACAGCATTTTAGATTTAATAAAATTGCAACAGCAGATGTTATACATCACTTATCACATATTTTAAATGAAGAAAATCTTGAATTCCAAACAGCTGCTTTAGAAATTCTTGCAAGAACTGGACAAGGAAGTTTAAGAGATACCTTAACTTTACTTGATCAAGCAATTATTTTCTCAAAAGGTGAAATTACAACAAATACTGTTGTTGATATGTTAGGTTTAATTGATCCAAAAGTTATGGATAATATTTTTACAACTGTATTAAATAAAGGTGATATTACTTCAATTGTAAAAGAGTTAGAAGTATATGAAATATCTCAAGTTTGTGATGAAATGTCAATTTATTTAAAACATAAAATGATGCAAAAAGATGCAAGATTTGATATCTTATTATTTGATAGATTTTTTAGAATAATTGGTGATGCAAAACAATTATTAGCAATTAATTCAGATGGTGGATTTGTATTAATTTTAACTTTACTTAAAATGATTGAAGCAACAAATTTAAAGACTATTGATGAAATTATAAATCAAGTTCAAACTTTAGAAGTAAAAGAAGAAAAAATTACTAGAAGAATTGAAACTAGAGTTGAACCAAAACCTGAGCCAATTGTTGAACAAAAAGTTGAAC
>NZ_JBGUES010000028.1:0-19604 GCF_041821165.1 Poseidonibacter sp.
ATCGCACATTGATTTATTAGACTGTATACTTTTTTTAATATATTTATAACAAGTTCACGTATTTCTTTAATATCACTATATTCTTTTTTTTGAAAACCGTCTTCATCACTAACTAAAATTTCTTCCTTTTTATCTTTATTCAAATCATACTTATGAATTGAATTATTACATAGGATTCTCAATTTATGAAAACTATCTTTTAACTCTTCATTTAGTATTTTCTTTTCTGTTAAGACTTTAATTCTTGTATAAAAGCTTTCCTTACTAAACTCAATTTTAAAATGATTTGATAAGTGATAGGTAAGTAATTCTGCTACTTGTCTAAATTTTAATATTGCTGTTTCTTCTGAAAGCTCCAAAAATTGGATTGCAGTATAATACTCTTCTCCAATATCTTTATTAAATTTTTTTGCAATGTCAATATCATACATTTTAATAAATCACTCCAATATAGCTTAATTTTAATTTACATATAAATTTTTGTAAAGTTATTCATCATCCAATAAAAACCCTAATCCAATACCACCAAAGAACGGTAACCAACAATTTAAATCATTTGATTTTGTATTATCAGTTATAAAAGTGATTATCTCACTTTCAATCTCTACATTTGGCATATATATAACTTCATCTTCATCAATTCCCATAAGTGCATTTTCTAACTTTTCACACCAAACTATATAATCATATAGCACTTTTTTACTGATTTGTAATGATAGTAATACTTGGATATTGTCATTTGAGATATTACCTTTTATATCTTTATAAATATTGATAAGTTCATTTACTTCAAAGTTAATGTTATCAAAAAAGTCACTTACAGATTTTATCATCTGCTCTTCACTCGCATAGTTCTTATTAAATGTACTAGCTTCTTCTTTATGGACTTTGAAAGTCTCTTTGTATAATTTTGAATATCTTTTAATACTGAATTAAAATCAATATAAGAAGCTCTTGAGGAATCATCCTCAAAAGCTTTTATAATTGGTTGTTTACTTTGTTTTATGATTTTAAGTAGTTGAATTAGAAAATTATCGTTCATTTTATTTCATTAAGCTTTGAGAATTAATTCCCTTTATAATTACATCATAAACAATATTTGCCAATCCTTTTCTGATCTTTTCTTCACTAAGAACTTGACTAGCCATACTTTGATGAATATCTAAACTATCAATAACAGCATCATTTAATCTTTCAGCAAATCCTCCAAGCATTGCTTGTTCTTTAGAGTTGTTTGTAATTTGCTCTATTACTACTGTATCTTCTTTAACTTTATCAGATATTGTTTTGGCATAGTTATAAACATCATCATCTGTAAATTCACCTTTAAAAAGTGTATTCATTGCTTCAACTACTTTTGTTAGAAAAACTTTCTCTGGATCTTTTGGTGTTGCCGTTCCAACATCTGTAATTCCTTTAAGTTCTTCTCCACCTTCTAATGTAATTGTTTGCTCTTTTTGTTTGTGTAATTGGTATCTTGCTAATTGTACTAATGATATATCAATATCATCTGATGCATTAACAGTTTTCAGATTAGGAATTAATCCTTTTGTAAAAGCACATAGTTTTTCTAGGTCTTCATCTGAGTAATCAACTATCTGTGATAAGAACTCATACATTCTTACAAATTTAACCATATTGGCTTTAAAAATCTCTAATTCACTCTTCTTTTCATTTGCCTCTTTTAAATCTAATCCTAGATTATGGATAGCTTTTTCATCATTGTCCTGTTTTCCGTTTTCTAGGGCTTTTTTAATATTCTGTATAGATAATAAGGCTTCTTTATATTTGCCCTTGTATCGGTCGATAGAGGGCTTTAAAGCACTACTCATTTGTGCTTGTGTACCTTTAGGATTAAAGAACGCTTGAGCATAGTTTTCTACATCTATATCTGTAAATATTTCATTACCTTCTAAGCTTGATTGAATATCATATACAATATTTGGATCTGTAATATCATCAATTTCACTAGTTGTATAATATGGCTCAAACGCCTCTTTAATATCTTCAATCTCATTTACAAAGTCTAAGATAAATGTTTGCTCTTTACCTGAATATGTTCTATTAAGTCGTGAAAGTGTTTGAACACAATCAACTCCACCTAACTTCTTATCTACATACATAGCACAAAGTTTTGGTTGGTCGAATCCTGTTTGGAACTTATTAGCTACAAGCATAACTTGATACTCATTTGTATCAAATGCTTTTCGCATATCACGACCTTTTAAATTAGGGTTTAGATTAGTTTCTGTGTACTCTTTTTCTAATCCTTCAACATCATCTTCCACCTTTCCTGAGAAAGCTACCATTACTTGCATATTTGATAAATTATTTTCTCTTATATAGTCATCAAAGGCGAGTTTATACCTTACTGCACTTTGTCTACTTGAAGTAACTACCATCGCTTTAGCTTGGTTATCTAGTAAATGAGAAACAGTTGTTATAAAGTGTTCTACAATTACTTCTACCTTTTGTGCTATATTATGGGGATGAAGTGTAAGCCATTTAGATATTTTTCTCTTAGCTTTCTTACTTTCTACTTCTGTATCTTTTGATTTATCTTGATGTTCTAATTCGTAGAATAGTTTATAAGTAGTATAACCTTTTAATACATCTAAAATAAACCCTTCTTCTATTGCCTGCTTCATACTGTAATGATGAAAAGCTAGTGGTTTATTCTCAATACTAGGTGGTTGTGTTGGATCTGGTAGTACACCAAACATTTCTAGTGTTTTAGGCTTTGGCGTTGCTGTAAATGCATAATAGCTTAAGTTTGCACTATTAGCTTTTGCTTCTAATTGTGCATTTATGATATCTTCTACGCTAAATTCTTCACCTTCTGCAATTTGTTGTGAGCTTAGAACTTCTTTTAGTTTCTTTGCCGTTCCACCAGTTTGTGAAGAATGAGCTTCATCTGCGATGATTGCATATTTATTCTCTTTTAGTGTTGTTCTTTTCTGAATAGCTTCTAATATAAAAGGGAATGTTTGTATTGTTGTAATGATAATCTTTGCACCTCGTTCAAGGGCATCGGCTAATTGAGTTGACTTAGATTCATTTGAGCCTTCTCGACTAATTCCAACAACAACTCCACTCTTATGCTCGAAGCTTGATATAGTCTCTTGCAATTGACTATCTAATACGGTTCTATCTGTAATTACAATTGTTGAGTTAAAAATGGCTTGGGCATTATTATCATGTAGTGTTGATAATTGATGAGCTAACCATGCAATACTATTACTTTTACCACTTCCTGCACTATGTTGAATTAAGTAGTTATTCCCTGCACCTTGTTCTTTAGTATGGGCTAATAGTTTTTTAACAACATCTAGTTGATGGTATCTTGGAAAGATTAGTGTTTCAGTAGTATATTTTCTACCTGTATGATCTTCTTTATCTTTTACTTCTAAGTGTATGTATCTTGATAGTATATTTAGCAATGAATCTTTTTGTAATACTTCTTCCCAAAGATATGAAGTTGCATAACCATGTTCATTTGCTGGGTTTCCTGCACTTCCATCCTTCTTACCCTTATTAAAAGGTAAAAAGAATGTCTTATTTCCTGCTAATTTAGTAGTCATATATACTTCATCAGTACTTACTGCAAAGTGAACCAAACATCGTTTTTTAAACTCTAGTAAAGGCTCACCTTTTGGTAGTCTATCTTTTTTATATTGGATTATTGCATCTTGGATATTTTGAGTGAAATCTGTTTTAAGTTCTATTGTAGATAGAGGTATTCCATTTAAGAAAAGTACTATATCAATGCTTTTTTGGTTGTTTTCTGAGTAATATACTTGTCTTACAACTCTTAATATATTTGCTTGGTATTTTTCTTCTAGTTCATCATTTTCTAGTTCTGGCTTAAACTGACATAGTTTAAATTTAGAACCTATATATTTTAGGTCATGTCTAAAGTAATAAAGTGAACCTTTTTTATCAAGCTCACGAGCCACAAACTTACAAAGAACTTCATCAACTTTAGCACCTTCTCTTTTAGCCATTTTTTCATAAGCTTTTGGCTGTGTTGTTTTAATAAAAGAGAGTAAATCTTCAGGATATATAGATAATTCTTTATCATAGCCTTGGCTAGTTCCTTCAATCCATGTAGTAGAACTTAAATAGTCTACTATCTCTGTTTCAAATTGGTTTTCTTTGTGTTTGTCGTGTATGCTCATTTACTTAATCCTATCTTTTTGAATGTCTTCTAACTGAGACTAAAATATGCCAAATTAGTGTTGATTGTAATATCGCAAATATAACTGTTGCAAATTCTAAGTTTGGTGGTAGTAATTTTTTAAAAATTATTATAGATGAAAACCATGAATTAAGATACTTAATCGTAGAAAGCATTAGATCTTGATTCCTCAACCAGTCTTTAAACTCTATATTCTCACTAAGTACAATTAACAATGTATATAGAAATGAAGAAATGAGTAACCACATTGTTGCCTTTAAATAGTTTTGTCCATAATTAGAAACTTTTTCATTAAACCAAAATATAAATCTTTCTTGGCTCCAGATACTACTTTTAGAAAGTTCTTCCTTATATTTCTTCATCTCTAGAGAAAAATACTTATTCGCTTCTATATGATTACCTAGTTTGTCAAAAGAATATTTAATTATTCTAAATGTTTCTCTAGAGGTGTTTTTAAAACTTATTTTAGAATTTAAAAAGTTTGGAGACTCCTTTAAGTTAGTATCTTCAAACAGTAATCCACTTTTAAAATTCGTATTTCTAAAATTGACAAAACTTAAAAATGTAACATATTGAAAGTTTGTTATGTATTGGTTTCCTATATCTTCATCTTTTCCAAACTCACATTTCTCAAAACCTGTATAGTCTGTAAATATAGATTTAAATATTTTAAATTGTTTAAAGTCTGATTCATAGAACTCAGCTAACTTATCGAAATTACTATTATTAACATCCATTATATTTACAGTATTATTTATAAATTCAAACTTTTCTGTAAACACAGTATTCTCAAAAAGCACATTTTCAATAGTGTAGTTATCTATTGTAAATCTATCAACAATTTTACAGTTAGAAATCTTTAGAGTATTTATAGAAGATTTAAATTCACTCCAGTCCTTAAAAATAGGTTTTAAAGCATGAATATTTTCAAATGTAAGTTCTTTTTTAAAAGTACATCCATTAAACTGAATATATTCTAATAGATATTGGTCTTTTTCTCCTCCTGAAGCATTAATATCTTCATGGAAAGTACATGTATTATAAACTTCTAAATCATCAAGGTCTTTAAAGGCTTTAAAGTTCTTTAAACTCCAATATTCATAAAAATTACAATCTTGGAAAAAACATTCTATATGCTCTATATCTAGGTGTGGAATATAAAAGTCACAATAATTAAACCAAATCTTACCAAGTTTTTTTAATACCGTTTCGTAATTATATTGTTCTCTATCATCTGTGTTGGGAAATGATACCTTTGTAAAAACTATTTTAGTTGCTTTTAGCTTCTTAGCAACATTCTCTTTATTAGGTACTTGTACGCCCTTTAAATAATCGCGTAATGTATCTTTATCGTTTTCTATTTGATTTCCAGCATATTCAAATACAGACTCTACTATATATGATACTAAATGATTATAAAACTGTTCAGGTTCAGTAAAATATGGATTATGTAAACTTGACATTTCTTTTTTGTCAAAATGTAAAATACATTCTTTATATTCTTTATATTTATTGAATTTGCATTGCTGTGGAAATGTATTTGAACATTGATTACTCATAGAGTTTCCCTTACATCAATCTTCCCTGTAACTGCTGCACTTATAAGAGCTGTTCTTTTTTCTTTTAGGAGTTTTATGGATTTTTTTGATTTTCCTATTAGAGTGTCTATTTTAGATATTTTATCGTCTAGGTAGTTTGCTATTTGTTGTTGTTCAACGTAATCAATTTTTATTATAGGAAGATTTCTAATGTCACCAATTAAAACCACTGGTTGCATACCTGACATATTATTCTTATCAATAGTTTTTTTTATAAAAGTACCTAACATCCAATAAACTGCATAAGAAGGGTTAATACATGAATCAAATGTAATTTTTGCGATATTCTGATTTATGTGGAATTTATTATCACTTTCAATTATTGCAGCATTTCCTATTGTTCCCGTACATGGAAATACAATATCCCCAGATGACAATTTAGATCTAGATAATTTTTTTGATAATGCTCCTGTAATTTTTTCAGTTTTAGATAAATCTAATTTCCTTTCTTTAATATTAAACCCTCTTAGGGCAATAATCTCACCATCTTCTGATGTTCTCCATAAATTTGTATATTCGAATCCTGTTAATTTTGTTACAAATGCATAATAACCAATTTTAGATACACTCCAATGCTCAGGAACATTTCCCAACCACTCAACACCACTATCTTTAAACTTTACATCAGGATTAAGTCCTTTTGTAACTGCATGAGATATAACTGATTGTCGTTTCTCTTTTAGCAACTCTATTAACTTTTCTTGTTTGGTAATAAGAGTATCTATCTTTTGTGTGGCACTGTCTAGGAATTTTGCTATTTGTTGCTGTTCATTTAAAGGTATCGATAAGGGAAAATTAGAAACTTTTTCAGAATTTAAATTATCTTGAGTATTACTACTTGCAGTGAACTGAACATAACTTTCTAATCCAATAAGTAACCAATATAAAAATCTCTTATCTATTTTTTTATTTGGTAGCAGTCCTAAGATTGCTTGATTTGTTGTAAGAGGGACATCTGTGATAGCAACTTTTCCTAATGAAGCAAATATTGAATAAAGTATAGTACCTTTAGGTAAAACTTTTAAATTTTTATCAGTAATACCTTTATAAGTTACATTCTTTTTTGTTTCTTTAACTAGTTCACTTCTTGTCATATCAGAAATAGAAACCCAAGGTAAACCTTCATTTGATTCAGACCAATATTCTTTATTGTCTGTTTTAGGTGTTCCTCCTGCTACTAGATTATCAATATAATATTTTAGTTTAGAATATGTCCATTTGCTAGGAATTTCACCTAACCACTCAACACCACTATCCTTATAACTAGGATACTTCTTATACTTCATGAAGCATCCCCAGTATCTCTTTAGTTAAAATATCTAGCTCTTCGTCTATTTCTTCTAAATCTCTTGGTGGTACATATTCGTAAAAGTGTCTATTAAATGGTATCTCATATCCTACTATTCCTATAAGTCCATCTGTTTCATCTTTCTTTTTAGTATCAATCCAAGCAAGTGGTACATGAGGTTTTACTTCTTTATTAAAGTATTCATTTATATCTTGTTCTAATGGTACATTTTCATAATCTCTTAAATCTGAGTTTGCTTCTAGTTTACCTTTAGAGTCTTTACATAATTCTGCGTCATCATCATGCTCTGATAAGTGTTTTTGTAGCAACTTTAGATTTGAAGCTGTTAGTTTAATATCTAGTTTACTTAACAATTCTTTATTAAACTTATCTCTACTTGCTATTTTCTCATCATCAAAGTCTTTTAGACCTTCTAGTATTTTATCTGCTATAGATTCTAGTTTGATAAAGGCTTTATCAGCTTTCAGTGCTTCGATTCTTATGTCATCTTTAGGATAATAGCTTATTTGTAGTGGTCTTTCAATTGTAATTCTTCTATATCCAAAGTCAGTAGTATCAAATAACTTCGATTCTTTAGATTCTATAAAATCTCCATACATTCTAACTATTTCATCACTCTGAGCTTGGCTTAGTTGTTTTCTTTTACTTCCTAGGCTTTTTCTCATACTCTCACCCATGTTTGAAGCATTGATAAGTTGTACTTTGTCTTTTCTATGTTCTTCTTTGTGGTTTGATAGTATCCATATATAAGTAGAAATACCTGTATTAAAGAACATATCAGTTGGCATTGCAATAATTGCTTCCACTAAGTCATTTTCAATTACATATCTTCTTATTTCGCTCTCACCACTTCCTGCACCTCCAGTAAACAGTGGAGATCCATTTAGAATAATACCAATTCTACTTCCACCTTCTTCTTTTGGTGTCATTTTAGAAATAAGATGCATTAAAAATAGAAGTGAACCATCAGATACTCTTGGAAGTCCAGCTCCGAATCTACCATTATAGCCCTCTAGCTTATGTTCATCAGTTACAATTTTTTGAACTTTCTTCCACTCAACACCAAATGGTGGGTTTGATAGCATATAGTCAAATTTCTTGTTAGATAGTTGGTCGTTGCTTAGTGTATTACCTAGTTTGATATTCTCAACTGGTTGACCTTTTATCATCATATCAGCTTTACAGATTGCATATGACTCTGGATTAAGTTCTTGACCAAATGTTGCTAGTGAGGCGTTAGGATTGATTTCATGGATATATTCACTACCACTACTTAAAAAGCCTCCCGTACCTGCTGTAGGGTCGTATAGGCTTCTAACGACTGCATTTTGAGTTAATGCTTTATCATCTAGTGTAAATAAAAGTGAAGTTGTAAGTCTTACAATATCTCGAGGTGTAAAGTGTTCCCCTGCTGTTTCATTTGATTGCTCTGCAAACTTTCTAATAAGTTCTTCGAACATTAAACCCATTTTATGGTTTGATACAGTTGCAGGAGTTAAATCAAAGCTAGAAAACTTCTCTACAATTAGATATAAAAGGTTATTGTCATTTAGTTTATCAATCTGTGCATTAAAATCATACTTTTCAAATATCTCTCTAGCATTAGCACTAAAACTATTGATATAGCTTTCAAGGTTATCTCTTAAGTTATTTGAATCAGCCATTAATTTAAACAAAGAAAACTTTGATGTATTGTAAAAACTGTTGTTTGATTTTCTAACTAAAAATTGCTCTAAAGGTATTCCTAAATCTTTTCTAGCTTCAAATTCTTTTAGTACATCATCTCTTGTTGATTCAAGTACACATTCTAATCTTCTTAATAGTGTGAAAGGTAAGATTATTTTTCCATAGTCTGATTGTCTGTAATCTCCCCTTAATAAATCTGCTGTACTCCAAATTAATGCTGATATGCTCAAAGCTTATTCCTTTTTCTTTTATGGTGCTTATTATCTCTTTTATATGCTAAAGTTGTAATAAAATTAGTTATAAATCTTATACAAGATATTTTATTTCTTTGTAATTATTCATAAACTACTCAATTTGACATTTATGATATTTAGGATTTTGCAGTATTAAGGCTAATATGGTAATAAACCATATTAAACCTTATTTGAATTTTTAAGAGTTATTATAAATTCTTAATTTGCTTACTTGTAAAGATTGAGTAATTTTCAAAAGGAAACTTCTCTCCTTGTTGAATCCTCAGGTTTCTATTAAGCTAATTTCCTTTATATACTAAAAAATAAATCACAAAGAAAACACTGTACAATATAAATACTAAATTAAAATATTTTTTAAAAGAAATTTTTCTAACATACTCTGGTTCAATATTATCACGCCAACCAGTTTTATATCTATTATCTTCTATTGCACCATTTAAATCTTTATTTATATAAGCCAATTTTATACATATAATTGCCCAAATTAATATCGAGCCAACAGCTATAGTTTGAAATGTTTCTAGTTTCATTATTATTCCTTTATTTAATATTTTATAGGGGTTAAATCAGACTTTAAATATAGTGGATGTGCAGGTTCTCCTGTTTTGTTCATTTTTAAATAATATTTATTGTCAATTAGTTTTAAAACTTCATTATTACGATTATTAAATGTACCATGATTACCCCAAGCACATATTACTTTATCAGATTTTGATGTAATTAGTTTCAGATATCTATCATTGTCTATACCAATAGGGTCAATTGATTTATAAAGTTCATTTGGGTCAGTTGCTCTTAATGCAAATAGATTTATCATATAAATTCCTCCATACTCCCAATACTTTGCATAATTGATACATTTAATAACGGCAGATGTTTTAATTAAAAACGGTGTTGATAGAATTGATGGAACAATATTGAGTTCACTAACATTAACAAAAGAATCAACTACTACAAAACAAAAAATTACTGTAAAAGATGAAAATGCAGTAATGGGTTTAGTATATGTGAAATTTAGTGTTGATGATGAAGCAATAGCAAAAGTTGTAGATGAAAACTCTGATGCAATAAAAGAGCTAAGTGAGTTTATTGCTGTTGAAAAGATTGAAACTACACACCCAGCTAAAGTAACAATTAATACAAAAAGAGCAGTTAACAATAACAACTGATGAAATATTACAGTTAAAACAAGCATCATAGGAGGGTATAGATGTTCAATGATAAACAAATACAGATATTAAATGCTGAACTTGATAATTTAAGGGTAAAAACTAGAGAGAAAGGAAATATTTCTCTTGCTTATATCGAAGGACACGATACTATTGAGACAGCTAATAGAGTGTTTGGGTTTGGAAATTAGTCTTATTCTGTTTCAAAATTAGAACAAGTATCTCAAGAAGTTAACCAAAACCGAAATACGGTAGTTTGTTATAAAGCACAAGTGCAAATTATAGTGCATAGTGAAAATCACACAAAAGATGTAAGTAGAGAAGATGTTGGATTTGGGACTGGAGTTACTAAAACTTTAGCTGATGCACATGAAAGAGCTGCAAAAGAAGCAGTAACAGATGCACTCAAACGAGCTTTAAGAAGCTTTGGAAATCAATTTGGCAATTCTTTATATAATAAAGATAAAAACCATACTAATAATCAAGAGTATCAAACAAAACAACAAAACTTCAAACAACCAGCTAACATAAATCAGCAACAATACAATCAACCTCAAAAACAATCTTATCAACAACCATACAAATATCAGCAAGACTTTAATCAGCTGATTAATTTAGGATTACAAGTTATTCAACAAGGGGATATTTTAATTGTTACAGGTGAAAATGTGTTTGCAAATAAAGATGTGATTAAAGCTCATGGCTTTAGCTGGGATAGTACTTAAAATCTTAGTATATGCAACTAAGACAGGCTGCATAAAATTAAAAATTATAAAAAAGGATACCAAATGTTAAAAACTGAATTTATAGAAATATTAAGAAAAAATTATAATAGGATGCTATTAACAAAGAAAGAAACAGCACATGAGTTAAATATAAGTACGGCAACTATTGATAGGTTAAGAAAAAGTGGAGAGCTTAACTCAAAAAAAGTATCAGGAATGATATTGTTCTCTCTTGATGAAATAGCAAGATTTGTATATGAAACTTGAGGTATTAAAAACATGAAAAATTACTTGTTTTTAACCAAAGATGGATTTACCTATGATAGTTCAAATTATGAAACTAATAATTTACAGTTACTTGGTACTGGAGTAGGAAATGATATTTTAGAAGCCTTTGTAAGTTTTAAATATAATCAATATGTAAACTGAAATACATATTGTTCTGTTATATTATCAATTTGTTGATACTCATTTTTCAAAAAATTATAAACATGGAAGTATTCTATATTTAATTTCTCCAAAGCGGTTTTTTGATTTACTAAAATAGTAGATAAAACTTTTTCAAACATTAAAGATTTTATACAATCCACAAATCATTCCTTTTAAATTATATATGAATTTTAATCATTTTATTAATAATAAAACAATTGTTACATTCAATAAGCCTTACATTATTTTTATTATATCAAGATTTATAGGTTCTATAGGTATTTCTTTATTAATTTTTTTCCTAAAATAAGTTATAAAAACTGTACATGATTAACAACAAGTAACTACTTTATATTTTTATCCCAACGTTGGGATAAAATATTTAATAATACAAAGAGAATAAAAAGTAATAATATTTTTTATAATTTTGAATATAAATCTAGATTTTATTTTAAAGTTTAAGTGAAAAATTTATCTACTATTGTATTTTAGAAAATCTAAATTATGTTTCTTCTATTAAGTTACAACTCCATATGACTAACTGCTTTAAATTCTCTTTAACTATTTTTATAAAAGCTTTTGAACTTAATTCTTTTCCACCTTTTTTGTGATACAGCTACCCTAACTAGGACATAGACTAATAAATTCTATGTCCTAGTTAGGGTAGCTGTATCAATATATGGGAAAATTAAACTGTAGAATTTTATAAATAAAACAAAAGGATAAAGATGTAAAACTATTATTCATTACAATACTAACAATATCAGCTTATGCTGTAAATCTACCAACAACATCAGTTATAAAAATATTCACTTCCGTATCAAGTTCAAACTATAAATACCCATGGCAAACACCAAAAATTTATTGAAGTTTAAGATAAAACATTCTTCTCTAATACAAAACCTCTTAAACTAAATGAAAATATTAAACCAAGAGATGAAGTTACAGTATTAGGTTATCCTTTGGTGGTCAAACTATTTCAACTACTACAGGTATTGTATCGAGAATTAAATATACTAGTTATGTATGGAGTAGATTTGATTTATTGACTATTCAAGTTGATGCAGCTATTAATAGTGCAAATAGTGGAGGTCCTACAATTGATAAAAATGGAAACTTAATTGGTATATCTATGATGAGTTTGAAAAATGCTGATAATATCTCTTATATAATTCCTTCAATTATTATAAATACTTTTTTAGAAGATATAAAAGATGGTGTTGTAAATGGTTTTGAATCAAATGATTTAAGTGTAAGCTTTATTAAATAAGATAGTGTAAAAGATTATTTTGGTTTAAAAAATGGCAAAGGTATTCTAATCAATAAAGTTGCTTATGGAGTTGATGTATTTAAAGAAAATGATATTTTACTTGAAATGGATGGAAATAAAATTATAAATAATGGAACAATTGAATCTAAATTTGGAAGTGTAAATTCATCTTTAATTTCTAATCAAAAATAAATTGGTGATACTATTGATGTAAAAGTTTTAAGAGATAAAAAAGAGATTAATTTAAAATATACTATTAAAAAAATTGATCCATTAATTACTAGAGAGTTTGATAAAGAACCTAGATATTTAATATTTGGGGGATTAACTTTTACACCATTAACTAAAAACTATATGAGTGCAATTTCAAATAAAGCAAATAGTATAGATATGCTTTTTTATAATAAAAATAGAATTGAAGAGTTATCAGAACCAGTTATTTGGATGCAAACTATTTTCCCCCATAAAGTTAATAGAGGATATTACTCAGGAGCATATGTAGTAAACACAGTAAATAATATAAAAGTTAAAAATGTCAAGCACTTTGTAAGTCTAACAGATACTTTGGATACTGAATTTGTAGTTATTGAAACTTTAAATAAACAAAAAGTAATTTTAAATGTAAAAGAAGCAAAAAATAGTTTTAAAGACTTAAAACGAATTTATTATTTAAATAATGATAGAAGAGTTGATTAAAAATATGAGAAAAATAATAACAGTTTCGTGGGTACTTGTTTCAAAACTTAAAACTCATGATAACTTATTTTTACTTGATAATGTAGCAAATGAATATTTAGTAAGAGTATATTTATGCAAGTGTGAGCATGATGAAATAGTAACAGGGGATTATATTAATAATAATTATATTTGTACAAGCTGTAATAACGATATTTTTTTTGATGCAAATGATATCTATCCGGGTATGGAAAGTTTTGTAGAAAATACTTATTATAATAGAAGAATAAAACTAAATTTTAATATGACCTTTGATGTAGATGTTTATAAAAATAAAATACATGCTGTTGCTAAAATTAAAATACCTACAAAAATAAATTTCCTTAGAAGAAAAATCATTAAGGAAGATACAGTAGTTGTTGGAATCCCTTTTCAAGAAAGAATAAAAAATATTGTGCGTTCACCTTTTTCTTCAGTATTATGAAAATTGCAAAAATTGGCATTTGATAAGAAGTTATCTGAACCATTCATAGATTTTAGAATTAGTGCAAATACTAATAAGTGAATTTTAAACACATTTTGTATTACTTAATAGATATTAAGTAAAGTATTATTCGAAATAGTGTAAAAAATCTTATTATTTTTTATTCTAACTGTAACATCAAATATTTTATCCCAGCGCTGGGATAAGTTTAATAAACTTTCTTTCTTTAGACTTTAAATTCTTTAATGAAAAACACTCATCTATATATGAACTAGTAATATTATTAGCTTTTAAATAGAAAATTTAAAAGCTAAAACTGGTTATAAAATGGCAAAGACAATCGGAGTAGGTGCAGGTAGAAGATATACAGAAAAGATGGCAGGTGCAACAATAGCAGGAGTATCATTTAACTTCTTAGACGGTCAAGTTAGTGCTAATGTTAATAATACAGCAACAACAAAAGATGTAGTTACGGCTAAAACGGGAACAAGTACTGATGCTATGCAACAAGTGCTGATACTATAGAGTCTGCTAGAATGAAAGAAGCAGCAGAACTAGTTACAACTCCTAGTAAGCTTATTCCTTTCATTGCATAAAAAGGATATGAAGGCTTATCAGAATTATTTTAATCAGCAAGAAGATGCAGATATAGCAGCCGCAACATTGGGTGGAGTAACTGCACTTACTACAGTAGAAATAGTTCAAAGGACGTTTAATTTTGCAAAAGGAAATGTAACTGCAACAAAAGATATGACATATACAGATTCAAAAGGCGAAGAAAAAACTATTAAGAAAGGGCAAAATATTAGTTTGTCAAATAATCCTGAACTTAATGAAGTTTTTTCATCAAATAAGGATAAATTTAAAACAGAAAGTGGCATGCCTACCAAAACTTTTGCTAAGTTGTGGTCGAAAAGCAAAAAATTTTCATTCTTTGGTTCTTCTACGAAATCTTCTGTTCAAACGAGTGATAATGTTTCCAATAGAGGGGAATATATTAATGTAAGTGAAAATAAAGATATTCAAGATTATTATAAGAATAACAAAAAGAAATTTAGCACAGAAGCAGGAACGATTGGGAAAAATTTAGGCAGGCTATGTCATGGAAGTAAAGACCTATTTTTTGCTCTTACTAAATCTACTCTTGATTCCAAGATAGATACCCCAAATAGCTCCGTATATAATAGCACCGATAGCACAAATGGCAAAACCAAAGATTCCGATGATGATAAGATTCATAAAGACTCCTTTGAAAATAAAGATGAAAAAATTATAACACAAAATGGAGAAGAGTTAAAAGGTAATTCACAAAAATCTGATAATTTGTTAAAAAATGAACTATACAGTCAATTAAATGAGAATAGTGAAAAGTATAAAAAAGTTGCTTCAAATCCAAATTCAAGTGTAGAAGAAATTAATAAAGCAAGAACTGAATTAAATAAGGCGAACAATAAGATAAGTAATACTCTTGGTAAAATTGCAGACGGTTTAGACATTACGCAAAAAGATATTTATGGAACAGGTGTTGATGTTAATTCTATTCCCTTTAAAGATGGAAAGGTAGACCAAGATTCTCATGTTAGCCAAAAACAAGATGTAGAAACTATAGATGAAAAGGTTAATCATAAAATTTAAAAAAAAATCACTTGCCATAAATACATTAATGTTAGTAAAACATCAGGAATTTGAAGATTTAAGGGTAATAATCTTGATGAATAAAAAAGTTTAATCAAGAAAAAATAGAATATAAGATTAGAATAAGAAACTTAAAAAAGATTTTTTAGTTCTTCATTTTTCAATTAGTTATAACTTAATAAAAAATGATAAATTCTTCATTTTCATTTTGTTATATCTTATTGAAATTGATGTGGGTTTTCTTTCTTATTCTTTTCATTTGAAGCTGCTAATTGTATTCTTACTTTATATTTATTTGCAGTGTTATATGAAATATTGGCTTTTTTTGCAACACTTGTTACTGTTATAAGTTCTTTTTCTCTAATTAATTCTTCAATTGCTATATCTACTTTCTTATTATTTCTATTAGCTACTTTAGCTCTTGCTTTTTTTCCTGCATTTTGTTTATTTTCGAATGCTTCTTGACTAGGAAGTGAATCTTTAAATTTTTCCCTTATAAGCTCAGCCATTTCAATCTCTTTATGTTTTACTAATATTTCTGTTAGTTTAAAATATTCATCCATTGTCAATGTTAATCTCATTTTATTCCTTATTTAAATTTCATTATGTTATAACTTAATAAAAGTTAATTCTTTATGTATACTATAAAAAGTAAATATATAGAAATATTTAATCAGTTAATTTCTAAATTATCAAATGTTTATAAATCTATCCTAACGTCAGGATAGATTTTACATATTTAATCATAGAAGTAGTTTTATTACTGAAAATATTTTTCTTTCAAATTGTTTAGTTCTTTTTCAAATGATTTTTGTTTATTTATATCTAGTTTATTAATATTTTTCAATAAAAACTTTATACTATCATTAACTGTATTTTTTTCTCGAGAGTCATCTTTTTTAATTAATTGTTCTATATATTTTTTACATTCTCTAAAACTGTATTCATTGATAATAACATCATTAAGTATGTCTTTTAAAGTTAAATTATTTTTAAATTTAATATTTTTGTATGAATTAATTGTTTTTGCAGTAGCAAAGTTAATTTTGTTTTGAGTTAAAGCATCAATTACAAAATCATCCATGTCTAATACAGGAAAAGAATTAACAAAAGTAGAATTAGTAGAAAAAATCATACTATCTTTTAAAACTTTTTCGATTTTTGTTTTATTTTCTAATAAACTATCATCAACATTTTTAATTTTATTAATGTTCTTAATTTTAATACATAGTGTCTTTACATCATTTATATTTTCTAAACTTAAAGACTCTTTTAATAAAAATAATACTGATTTAACCTTATCATACATATTTAGGTCTTCTCTCAAATGATTTTCATGTAAAATATTTAACCTTATCTTATAATTACTATTATCTCCTTGATATATAATCGCTTTAATTTTCTTCTTTTTCAATAAATTATGAGCTAAAATTCTTCTTTTTCCAATAATTTTTGTATATGATTCATCATCATTTTTTTTAACAACAATTGGTTGAAGTAATCCATGTTCTTCAATACTCTCAGCTAATAATTTAATTTTACTTTCATCAATACCTGTTCTATCTTTAAAATCATTATCAATTATTTTATCAATATCAATATATTCAACTCTATTTTTATTCTCTATTTCTTCAGGAATAAAAACACCACTTGCGACAACAGGTGATGTTCTTGTATCAAATTCTTTAGTTAATTTTTTTAATTCTATTTTTTCTGCAGATGATTTATTTTGTTTATCTGTTAATATATCTATTCTATTAATTAAATCATCACTATTCATATCTTTATAATTCATATTATCTATCCTCTATAATTAAATTTGTACAATATTTAAAATATTCTTCACAAATCATAATTGCTTGTTTTGGTTCAATTTTATATTCAATAATTGGTAATTGTACTGATTGACTTTTACTAACAATCGTAGATTCTTTATTTGTAATAAGATTATTATCATCTAAATCTAAGTCAACAAGTAAGTTAAGAATTCTATCATAGGCTTCATCATGTGATGTTCTATTTTTGATAAAACTATTTATAATAATTCCATCAATAACTAAATCTTTACTCGTAGCTTTTATAAAATCTTTTATTTCTTCAATTGTAACTTCTAATCCTTCAATAGAAAATTCTTCAGCTTCAGTTGCAAGAAGAATCTTATCACTCGCAAAAATTGCCATTTCTAATGATAAACCAGAATAAGGGGGAGTATCTATTATTACATAATCATATTCATCTTTAACAGTACTAATAATCTTATCAAGAATTAAATGTGGCATACTATTCATTCTCATTAGTTCTAACATTTTGGCTAATTTTAATTCAGAAGGTAATACATCAATTTTACATTCTTCCAATTCAAAAGTATTAATATATGGTTTAACATCTTCTTTAGATATCTTATTACTATTTCTATATTTCTCAAATAAATTTAATATACTTTTACCTGCGAAAGATATTTTTTTAAAATATCTAGAAGATTGAGCTTGTGAATCCATATCTATTAACAATACTTTTTTTCCTAAAAAAGAGAGTGTTGCAGCAATATTAGCACTTGAAGTTGTTTTACCTACACCACCTTTTTGATTAGTTATAGTAAGTACCTTACATTTTGTCTTTTTTTTAAAAATAGAAGTATCTAAATCTTTTTCTAAAAAAGCTTCTTTACTTGATTCATAGTTTTTATTCTTATCTTTACAAATCATTTTATACGCGTAATCTAATAGATATGTACTAGTATAGTAGTATTTACGAACAGAACCTGTACTTATATTAGGTATAACTTTATTTGTTAGTAATTCTGCAACCTTTTTTTCATTAATACCTATTTGTTCAGAAATATCTTTTAGAGTATTATATATCATTAATAAGCCTTTTTTCTTTTATAGTGACTATTCTCTTATTTGAAGAATTTATATAAATAGAAGTATAATCAATTATAACTTATATTTTAGTTAACAAATAAAAGTTCATTAAGTTATAACTTAATGAACTTAATTGCATTAAAAAGTATACCAATATGAGAAAATATTTAAAAGTATACCAATATGAGAAAGTACCTAAATATCAATATTCCTTATTTTTAGTGATATTACTTATTTTATGTTTTATTCAATTGATGCTATCAATGCGATAATAGGGGACTTTGAGTATTATATTAGATTAAATGTATACCAATATGAGATTTAAAATTTAGATTTTATTAAAATATTTCTCATTTTTATCTAAAGGTATCTAAAAATGAGAAAATATTACAAAGTATTGATTTTATAGGCACCTAAAGAATTAATATTTCTCATATTAGTATACTTTTAGTTTTAAATGTATACTAATATGAGAAATATTAAGTTCAAAATCACTTATTTTTGTGTATTTCTCACATTAGTATACATTTAATAGATTTAGTGCTGTTAAATAACCTTTATATACAAAATTAGTTATTTAAATGTCAAAAAAAATATACAATAAATTTTATTTCTCAATATTGTATACTTTTAGAATATTTTCTCATTAGTGTATACTTTTTGTTTATATTTCTCAAGTTGGTATATATCATTTCTCAATATTGTATACACTAATAGCTCTTATTTCTCATATTAGTTACCACAAAACATATTCAACATACGATACACTAGTCGCTCTAGAAATCCTATAAATAGTATATATAAATAAATATAAAACAATTTGATCTAGATACCCATTTCTCATAAAAGTTATAATAAAGATTTAAAGATATACTTTTAAGAGATTATTAAGTTTTTTGTAAGTATCATACCTTTAAATAAAATTTAAAGAAATCTATTGAAACCAAAAACTAAAATAAATATTGCCAAAAAATATGTAGTACAAAGAAATGAATTACTTTATGGAACAACTACAGTTTTTAATTTAAATGATTTAAAAATATTTAAATTAATCATATCAAAAGTTAATTCAAAAGATCCTCGATTTAATGAATATTATAATATAACTAATGAAGAATTAAAAGAATTAAATATAAATCATAAACATTTATATAAAACTACATTAACAACATTAAAAAAATTAGCAAATGTTTACATGACAATAGATACAGTTGAAAATGGCCAAGCTATAGTAAAAGAAGTTGGATTAATTCAAAATAACTTTAAATTTAGAAAATATAGTAATCAATTTTCAATATCATTTCATCA
>NZ_JBGUES010000029.1:0-19416 GCF_041821165.1 Poseidonibacter sp.
GCTATGGAAATTGCCTTACCTGATATTAATGAACATAGAATGTATTTAGATTCATTATCCAATGACTTAAATACTAAATTTAAAAATATATTATTTAATAAAGAACAAAAATTAATTAATATGAAAAAACTATTTGAGCAAAATTCAATTGATTCAAAATTTAAGTTTATTCAATCAGAAATAAAATTTTTGATTTCTTCTTTTGACAGTAATTTATCTCAAAAAATAAATAATGCACAAAATAGTTTACAATTACTAAAAAACCAATATTCAAATATCTTTTCACAAAACTTAAATAAATATCAAAATGAAATTAGTATGATTAAAAGTGGATTTGAACATAATCATCCAAATAAGAAAGATAAAAAAGGATTTGTTCAATTATCAAAAGATAATAAAATTGTTACAATGGACAAATTAGAAGTTGGAGATAAGATTTCACTTCAAACTGCTACTCATATAGCCATTTGTACTTTAAATGAATTAAAAAAGCAATAATCTAAACAATCATTATAGTTAAAATAATGATTGTTTAGTTATAATATGCCAAATTAGGCTATTTTTTATTTGCCAATAAAGGAATATTCATGAACAAAGATGATGAAAAAGTTATAGATTATACAAACACAAGTGAGTTTATGACATTTGAGTTAGGTGCTATGAAGTATGCAATTGAATTACCAAAGATTAGAGAGATTCTAACTTACCCTGATAATATTACTCCATTACCAAATATTTCAAATTGGGTTAAAGGTCTTATTAACTTAAGAGGTGAGGTTGTACCTATCTTAGATATTAGAATCAAATTTAATATTAGTGAAGGTTCTTACGATGAAAATACTTCTGTAATTGCTGTAATTACTGAAGATAAAAGAATGATTGGTATTATTGTTGATTTAGTTGATGATGTACAAAGATTAGATACAAGTACTCTTGCTCCTGTTTCTGAAATGGGTTCAGCTATTCCTTCAAAATATTTAAAAGGTTATGTAAGACTTGATAATAATGAAATGCTTGTTATTATGGATATAGAAAGAGTTGTTGCAAAAGAAGAGCTTACAGATTAATATTGGATAAATAATGCAAGAGAAAATATCAAAATTAAGAGAGTTAAAATTACTTTTCGTTGAAGATGAAGAGGATTTACTTTGTATAATTAGCGAAGCATTAACTAAACTAAAAATTAATTTTTTAACAGCAACAAATGGTCTTGAAGCACTTAAATTAATTGATGAACATAAAGATATTGATGTATTAGTAACTGATATTAATATGCCTTATATGAATGGTTTAGATTTAATTAAAACACTTCAAGATAAAGATATTTTTATGCCTGTAATTATTATGTCAGCACATACAGAAAGAGAATATATCACAAAAGCAAAAGAGTATGGTGTGGAAGAGTACCTTTTAAAGCCATTTGATTTTATAAAATTTATTGAACTAATTACAAATATGAAAATAGAATAACTACATGGCAATAGATAAAGACTTATTAAAACGCTTAAAAATTCTATATGTAGAAGATGATGATGTAATTAGAAATGAATTATCTAATTTGTTATTAGGTTTTTTTGGAAAGGTTTTTATAGAAAAAGATGGAGAAAGTGGACTAAGAACTTTCTTAACTAATCAAAAAGATATTGATTTAGTTCTAACAGATATTAATATGCCCAAATTAAGTGGTATTGATATGGTAAAAAAAATTAGAGGAATAGGTAGTAATGTACCTATTTTCTTTGCTACAGCACATTCTGATAGTAACTTTTTATTCGAAGCTATTAAATTAAAAGTATATGAGTATATTGTTAAACCAATTGATATAAAAAAGTTTTTAGTATCAATTAGTGATTTAGCAAATATTTTATATCAAGAATCCCTTATTAAAAAACAAACTGCAGATTTAGAAAAGTATAAAGAAATCATTGATTCAAATAATATTGTAATTAAGTTAGATGCAAATTTAAATATTACTTATGTAAATGAGTTATTTTGTTCAATTACAGGATATGAAGTTGATGAATTAATTGGGCAAGATTTTACAATATTAAAACATGCAGATACTTCAAATGAAATTTTTGAACAGATAAAAGAGTCTGTATTAAACAATAAACCTTGGCATGGCAAATTAAAAAATAGTACAAAAGAGGGTGATATTTATTACACTGATTGTTATATGATTACTACTTTTAATTCAATTGGAGAAATAACAGGTGCTATTTCTATTCAAAAGGATATTACAGAAGAGTTAAATAAAAAAAGAGGTATTCAATTATCTTTAATGAAAGATAAAAGTCAAATTTTTATTAAGAGTAAAGAGGGTTCTGCTCAACAAAATATGATTATAAATACTTTAAAAAATAGACTTGTTAATTTAACTAATGACGTTGAAAAACTTAAAAAAATGAATTTAAAATATACAGATTCATTAGATAGTTTAAAAAATGAGAATAGAAATTTAACTGCTGAATTATCTACTTTTAAAAATAGTTCAAATAGATATAACAAATCTTTAATTTTAACAAAAGAAAACAATGAATTAAAAACAAAAAATGAAAAATTAAAAAGTGATTTAACAAATTTTAATCATAAAAAAGATGAAGAAATAGAAGAGCTTAAATTAGATTATGATAAAAAAATTGAAACACTTAGTGAAAAATTAAAAAGTATGGATAGTATTGAAGTTTTAAATCAAAAATTAAACTACTGGAAACAAAAAGCAAAAGACGAAGCTCTAAAAAATGAAGAATTAGAGAAACAAATTATTGCTTATGGTGATAAAACATTTATGGAGAGAATTTTTAATTAAAACTCCATAATCTGTTCTTTAGAATTTTCACTAGGTATTTCAATTTTTACTTGAGGTAAAGGTGACGTTTCTGTATAATATTCAGTTCTTCCATTAATCTTAGACTCATACACATTTGCAGGTTTAGTAAATTCTCTTTTAATTTCTGGATGTATCTCTAAATAATTTTTATAAAAGTGTGAAAAAACTGGTGCTGCAACTTTTCCACCTGTTTCACTTTTTCTCATTGGCTTATTATTATCATTTCCAAACCATACAATTGTTTGTATTGTTGGAGAATAACCACAGAACCATGCATCTACGTTATTATTTGTTGTACCAGTTTTACCTGCTAAATCAATTCCTTTTACCCTTGCTCTTCTTCCTGTTCCTTTATTTACAGTATCATGTAAAATTGACGTCATTAAGAAAGTTTGTTCAGGTGAATTAACAACTTTTGTTTCAGGTTCAAACATTACACTTTCACCTTTATTATTAGTAATTTGCTCAATAATATAAGGTTTAACTTGAATACCTTGATTTGCAAAAACACTATATGCTTGAGAAAGTTCAATTAATGTAGAAGACATAGAACCTAAAGTAATTGATAAATCATAAGGCATATCTTTAAAGCCATAAGACTCTAATCCTTTATACATTACATCAATTCCTGTATCAGTAACAAGATTTATTGTTGATAAGTTTCTTGATAACATAAGAGATTCTCTAAGGTTAATAAAACCTTTAAAATTACCACCATAGTTTCTAGGATTCCATTTTTTCTCAACTTCACCAACTTTATAATCATAACTTCTTGAAATATCAATTAATCTTGATGCAGGATTTAATCCTTCATTTAATGCAGTTTGATAAATAAAAGGTTTAATAGAAGAACCAGGTTGTCTTTTTGATTGAACTGCTCGATTAAACATCGAAGTATAATAATCAACTCCACCAACTAGAGCTAAAATTTTTCCAGTGCTACTCTCTATTGAAACAACAGCACCATTTAGATCTTTTACAAATTCATCATTTTCTAAATCATTCTCTTTTTCTCTATAATATAAATCTCTTTTTAATGCTTCTTCATATGATTTAGCTAATCCTTCTTTTGCAATATCTTGAGCATCTAAATCAATTGTTAATTTGATTTTATATCCACCTGATCTAATATCAGGAATTTCAGGTGCTAATAGTTTTATTGCATAATCAATAACATAAGGTGCTTTATTTTTAGTAAGTGTTTGATTAAATATTTCAGGCGATTCTTTTAAAGATGTTTCATACTGTTCTTTATTTATCCATCCAAGTGTATTTAATCTTGTAATTACTTGATTTGCTCTTGCTAATGAAATTTTTAGATTTTTCGTTGGGTCATAAAAACTAGGAGCTCTAGGTAGTCCAACTAAAATAGCAATTTCTTTTAGTGATAGTTCATATAAATCTTTTTTAAAGTAACCTCTAGCAGCTGTTTTAATACCATAATATCCATGTCCAAAATAAACATGATTTAAATATCTTTCAAGTATTTCTTCTTTACTTAGTATTGTTTCAAGTCTAATTGCTAGTAAAGCTTCTTTAACTTTTCTAATTAACTTCTTTTCTCTTGATAAAACTAACATTTTTATAAGTTGTTGAGTTAAAGTACTAGCACCTTCAACAAAAGCACGTGCTTTAATATCTTTAATAATTGCTCTTGAAATCGCATCAGGGTTAATTCCTATATGCTCAAAATATTGAGTATCTTCAATAGCAACTAAGCCTTCAATAACTTTTGCAGGAATATCGTCATATTTAACATACTCTCTATTTTCTTTTACAAAAGTATTTGCAATTAGTTTTCCATTTTTATCAAAAAATTGAGTTGTTTGTTTTGGTTTATAGTGAATAACTTTATCGATATCATGTTTAATTTCATCATATAAATTATATAACCAAGCACAAGTACCTAGTCCTATTATAAGAAAAAAACCAAATATATATTTAATCATATTATTTCCTAAATTCTTTATTTTTAAAAGTAGAGTTTATTAATCTCTTTGTATACTCTTCTTTTGGATTATTTAATATTTCTACTGTTAATCCTTCTTCTACAATATATCCATTATTTATAATTACAATTTTATCACATATACTTTTTATAGACTCAATATCATGAGTTACATATAATATAAGTATATTTAGTTTTTTGGATAAGTTTTTTATTAATTGAGTTATATTATCTCTATTTTCTACATCTAAAGCTGTTGTTGGTTCATCAAGTAATAAAAGTTTTACATCTTTACTTAATACAATTGCAATAATAACTCTTTGAATTTGTCCACCACTTAATTGATTTGGAAACTTATCTAAAACCCAAGTATCTAAATCAACAAGTTTAAGAACTTCTTCTTTTTTCTTATCTGAACAAAAAAATTGTTTATTTATTTTAGTCATTGGTGATAATGATGTAAATGGATTTTGTGGTATAAATCCAATATTATCTGAGTTTAACTCAAAACTTGAGTTAATATCTTTTTTATAATTTAAACTATTTGGCAATAAGTTTAGTAAAGCTTTTAAAGTAAGTGATTTTCCACTACCACTTTGTCCAATTAAAGCTGTTGAACTTGATATATTAAATGAAATATCCACTAAAATATTATTCTTGTTTCTAATTTCTAGTTTTTTTATATCAATATTCAACATAATTCTTCTTTTATATTAATGATTCATCCATCTCTTGTGGAACTTTAAGACCCATAAGTTTTAATACTGTTGGTGCAATATTATTTAAACTTCCAGATTTTACTTCTTTTACATTTGGAGCAATTACAAAACAGTATACATCTCCAACTGTATGGTTTGTTAAAGTATTTCCATCTTCATCTCTCATTCTTTCACAGTTACCATGATCTGATGTTAAAACTAAATTATAATCTAACTCTTTAGCTTTTTTAATTATCTTAGATAATTCATTATCAACTGTTTCAACAGACTTAACAGCTGCATCAAAAACACCTGTATGTCCAACCATATCACCATTTGCAAAGTTTACAACAATAAAGTCACTTGATGCGTCCATTGCATCTAGAACTGCTTGTCCAACTTGCGGTGCTGACATTTCTGGTTTTAAATCATATGTTGCAACATTTGGAGATGGGATTAAAACTCTAGTTTCATTTAACATAGGTTCTTCAACTCCACCATTAAAGAAAAATGTAACATGAGCATATTTTTCAGTTTCTGCTGTATGAACTTGTGATAAACCAGCATTTGAAATAACTTCTGCTAATGTATTTATAGGTGCAACTTTTGGAAATAAAACTGGAAGTGGTGTGTTTTTATCATATTGTGTCATTGTAGCAATATGCAGTTTTTCAGCAAACTTAGGGAAATGAGAAAAATTAGCATCTGCAAATACGCTAGATAATTCTCTCATTCTATCTGATCTAAAGTTACAAAAGATTACAGAATCATTTTCTTTAAATCCATTATATCCTTCAAATGAAGTAGGAATAATAAACTCATCAAAAATATCCTCTTTATAAGAATTTTCAATAAACTCTAATGGATTTAATTTTGTTCTAGGTAAAGCAAGTGCAATTGCATCATGACCTTTTTTTATTCTATCCCATCTATTATCTCTATCCATAGAGTAATATCTTCCTGAAATTGTAGCAATACTAATATCTTCATCACAAATATCAATTATTTCTTGTACATATTTACTTGCACAATCAGGAGCAACATCTCTACCATCTGTAATCATATGAATAAAAACTTTTTTATTTTTAGCTTTTGCAATTTTTGCCATTGAAATAATATGACTTATATGTGAATGAACACCACCATCACTTAATAAACCAATTAAATGAACATTATTAGACTCTTGTATTGTTTCGTTTAATACTTCGTTGTCTTTTAATGTATCATCTTCAATTGCAATATTAATTTTTACTAAATCTTGGTATAAAATTCTACCTGAACCAATAGTCATATGTCCTACTTCTGAATTACCCATTTGACCATCAGGTAAACCTACAAATTTTCCATAAGTATGAATTAAAGAGTAAGGAGTATTTTTAAATAAATTATCATATGTTGGAGTATTTGCTTGTGAAAATGCGTTAAAATTTGAAGAATCATTATGTCCAATTCCATCAGTTATCACAAGAATCGTTTTGTTTGCCATAGTTTAAACCTTTTAAAAAGTATAATATATTATAATCGCACGATTATACCAAAATGAAGGTTTGAGTTTGTTTTATTGGTTCTATAGACACCTAGAGATTAATATCTTTCAATATATTTCAGTAAGAGCAGGAATAAGTTTTTTTATTTCATTTCTTTTAACTATGTATTTGTTACCTAAGTTTATTGCTTGGGCTAAAACAAAGAATGCGTCACAGCCAATTTATGAACATGCTCCACAAGGTCATCAAGAAAAAGCAGGAACTCCTACAATGGGTGGAATTGTTTTTATTTTTGCAACAATTATTGCAACTTTATTAACTGCAAAATTGAATAACTTCTATATTATGGGTGGTTTATTAACAGTAATACTTTTTTCACTAATTGGTATTCAAGATGATTATTCAAAAATATCTAAAAATCAAAACTCTGCTGGCTTAAGTGCAAGAGTTAAATTGATATTTCAGTTTATAGCAGGTTTTGCAGTAGTTTATCTAGTGTATTCTTACGGGCATACAACGAGTTTATATACCCCATTTTATAAGCTACCTCTTTTTGATATGGGTTTATTTTCAATAGTATTTTGGATGTTAGTTTTAGTTGCTGCATCAAATGCTGTTAATTTAACTGATGGTTTAGATGGTTTAGCAACAGTTCCTTCTTTGATGGCATTTTTTACGCTATCTGTAATAGTATATATTTCAGGTCATGCAATTATTTCATCATATTTATTATTACCAAATGTACAGTTAGTTGGAGAGTTAACAATTATGGGGGCTGCAATTTCAGGTTCTTTGATTGCATTCTTATGGTTTAATTCACATCCAGCACAAGTATTTATGGGTGATTCAGGTTCTTTACCAATTGGTGCATTTATGGGATATATGGCAATTGTTAGTAAATCAGAAATACTACTATTACTAATTGGATTTATTTTTGTTTTAGAAACTGTATCTGTTATATTACAAGTAGGTTCATATAAATTAAGACAAAAAAGAGTTTTTTTAATGGCACCCATTCATCACCATTTTGAGAAAAAAGGTTGGAAAGAAAACAAAATTATTGTTAGGTTTTGGATTATATCTTTTATGACAAATCTATTAGCTCTAATGAGTTTAAAAATTAGATAAAGAGACTAATAACCATGAATATAAATGAAAAAAAAATAAGAGTATTAGGAAAAGGGCTAACAGCTAAAGCTATTTTGGATAAGTTTCCAAATGCTATATTATATGATGATAAGGATTTTAATACTTATGACTTATCATCAAATGAAATTACAGTTGTAAGTCCAGGAATTCCACCATATAATGAAATGGTAAAACAATCAGTAAATATTCAAAGTGATTATGATTTATTTTTTGATATTATGCCTTTTTCTATTTGGATATCTGGAACAAATGGTAAAACCACAACAACTCAAATGACACAACATATATTAGAATCAAAACAGTCAATATATGGTGGAAATATTGGTGTACCACTTAGCCATTTAGATGAAAAAGCAAAAATATGGATTTTAGAAACATCATCTTTTACACTGCACTATACAAATAAAGCAAAACCAAACTTATATATTTTATTACCTATTTCAGAAGATCATATTACTTGGCATGGTTCATATGAAGAGTATAAAAATGCAAAATTAAAACCATTAGATAATATGAATGAAGATGATATTGCAATAATTCCAAAAATATTTGAATCTTACAAAACAAAAGCAAAAGTAATTACATATGAAAATAGTGATGATTTATGTGAAAAGTTTAATATAAATAAAAAAGAAATAAAATTTAAAGAACCCTTTTTATTAGATGCAATATTAGCATTATGCACAAAAAAGATTTTATTTGATGAAATAGATTATGAAAAAATAAATACATTTAAAATTGATGAACATAAAGTAGAAGAGTTCTATGATAGTTTAAATAGATTATGGATTAATGATTCAAAAGCTACAAATGTTGATGCAACAATGAACGCATTAGTTCCATATAAAGATAAAAATATCCATATTATATTAGGTGGTGATGATAAAGGTGCTAATTTATTACCTCTATTTGAAAATATAAAAGACCTAAATATTACAATTTATGCAATAGGAAGTAATACAAAAAAACTTATTTCATATGCAAAAGATTTTAATATTGAAATAAATGAGTGTAATTATCTAAATAATGCAGTTGAGAAAATAGCTAAGAATATGTCTCTAAATAGCGTTGGAATACTGTCTCCAGCAGCAGCTTCATTAGATCAATTTTCATCTTATGCACATAGAGGAAAAGAATTTAAAAATTTAGTTAATAGTTTAAGCATAGTTTAATACTGCTATGTGTATACTTCCACTCCAATTTAAGGGGTTCGATAGCTCAGTCGGTAGAGCAAAGGATTGAAAATCCTTGTGTCGACAGTTCGATTCTGTCTCGAACCACCATTAAATTAGGCGCTGGTGTAGCTCAGCTTGGCTAGAGCAGCTGATTTGTAATCAGCAGGTCGGGGGTTCGAGTCCCTTCACCAGCTCCATTTAAATCGTGCGTTATCTTTGTTTGAAGAAAACACTAAACGAAACAATAATTTTCAACGGGAAGGTTGGAGAGTGGTCAAATCCTGCGGATTGTAAATCCGCCGCCTACGGCTTCGAAGGTTCGAGTCCTTCTCTTCCCACCATTATAATGAGCGCGGGAATAGCTCAGTTGGCTAGAGCCTCTGCCTTCCAAGCAGATTGTCGCGAGTTCGAGTCTCGTTTCCCGCTCCATTAATTTATTGATTATTGGGAGCTTAGTTAAAATAAGCACAAATTTTATAACTTCTTATAAATATTTATCCCACTAAGTTTTTTTTTAGTATTTATTCAATATAATACACATTCAAAATTATAGATAGTAAAATATCTATTAATAAAATTAATAAATCCCCTCTGAATAGAGAAGCTAATGGGCTTATCTACTCAGAGGGCAACAACCTATAAATTAGAAGGGAAATTCTATGGCAAAAGAAAAATTCGAACGAAGTAAACCACACGTTAACATTGGAACAATTGGTCACGTTGACCACGGTAAAACTACATTAACAGCAGCTATCACTATGTGTTTAGGGCTTAAAAATGGTCAAGCTACTATGGATTACGATCAAATTGATAACGCTCCAGAAGAAAGAGAAAGAGGAATTACTATTGCTACTTCTCACGTTGAGTATGAAACTGAAACTAGACACTACGCACACGTAGATTGTCCAGGTCACGCCGATTACGTTAAAAACATGATTACTGGTGCAGCACAAATGGATGGAGCTATCTTAGTTATTGCTTCTACTGATGGTCCTATGGCACAAACTAGAGAGCATATCTTATTATCTAAACAAGTAGGTGTACCTTACATTGTTGTTTTCTTAAATAAAGAAGATCAGTTAGATGACGAAGATAGAGAAGAAATGTTAGAATTAGTTGAAATGGAAGTAAGAGAATTACTTTCTGAGTATGACTTCCCAGGTGATGATACTCCAATCGTTGCTGGATCTGCATTCCAAGCATTAGAAGAAGCTAAATCTGGTACAGCTGGTGAATGGTCTGAAAAGATTTATACATTAATGGCTGAAGTAGATGCTTACATTCCAACTCCACAAAGAGAAACTGATAAAGATTTCTTAATGCCTGTTGAAGATGTTTTCTCAATCTCAGGAAGAGGAACAGTTGTAACTGGTGCTATTTCTAAAGGTACTATTAAATTAGGTGAGCAAATTGAAATCGTTGGTCTTAAAGACACTCAAACAACTACTGTAACAGGTATTGAGATGTTTAGAAAAGAAATGGAATTTGCAGAAGCTGGTGATAATGCTGGTATCCTTATTAGAGGAATTAAAAAAGAAGATGTTCAAAGAGGACAAGTTCTTATTAAGCCAGGTACAATTACTCCACATACTGAATTCAGAGCTGAAGTATATATCCTTTCTAAAGAAGAGGGTGGTAGACATACTCCATTCTTCTCAGGATACAGACCACAATTCTATGTAAGAACTACTGATGTTACTGGTTCTTGTACATTACCTGAAGGTACTGAAATGGTTATGCCTGGAGATAACGTTGAAATGAGCGTTGTTCTAGTTGCTCCAATTGCACTTGAAAAAGGTACAAAGTTCGCTATTAGAGAAGGTGGTAGAACTGTTGGTGCTGGTGTTGTTGCCGAAATCATTAAGTAAGGATTGATTAATGGCAAACGGAGATAGCATTAAAATTGGTTTAAAATGTGAAGAGTCTGGTGATATTAACTATACTACTCACAAAAACCCAAAAACGCATACAGAAAAAATGGCTTTAAAAAAATATAGCCCAAGATTAAAAAAACACACAATTCACAAAGAAATTAAACTAAAGTCGTAAGACTTTAGTTTAATCTTTGTTTTGTTTAAGTTTGTTACGATATAATTTCGAACTTTAAACATCTAAAGTAGGTCAGTAGCTCCAATGGTAGAGCGCCGGATTCCAAATCCGACGGTTGTGGGTTCGAGTCCCTCCTGGCCTGCCATTTTAAAAATAAATTCTTTTTAAAGAAGTTTCGACTCTTTTTGAAAGAATTTACAAGCTTATTTTATCAATACTCGGAGTCAATGTGAATAAATTTAAAACTTATTACAAAAATGCTAAAGAAGAATTATTCAAAGTTATCTTTCCTATCAAAGAACAAATTAGATCTGCATATTTATCAGTATTTATCGTTGTAACTGTTATCTCTTTATTTCTAGCATTAATTGATGGTATTATGTCTTTAAGCTTGTCATCTGTAATGAACTAAGGACTTAAATAATGGCACATAAATGGTATGCAATACAAACATATTCTGGTAGTGAACTATCAGTTAAAAGAGCATTACTTCAGTTAGCTGAAGAAATAAACGATGGTAGAATATCTGAAGTATTAGTTCCAACAGAAGATTTAATTGAAATTAAAAAAGGTAAGAAGTCAATAGTTGAAAGACCATTGTATCCAGCTTACGCTTTTGCAAAAATCGATTTAGATACTGGACTTTGGCATAAAATCCAGTCAATGCCAAGAGTTGGAAGATTTATTGGTGAATCAAAAAAACCTACAGCATTATCTGATAAAGATATTAACCTGATTTTAGAAAAAGTTCAAAATAGAGCTGCAGCTAAACCAAAAGTTTCATTTGATGAAGGTGAAATGGTTAGAATCAATGAAGGTCCATTTGCTAACTTTAATGGTTTAGTAGAAGGATTTGATATGGCATCTGGTTTATTAAAACTAAATGTATCAATTTTTGGAAGAAATACACCAGTTGAAATATCTTACTCTCAAGTTGAGAGAGTAGTATAAAAATTTAAAATATTGATTTAGGCATTAAGCAATAAAACTTAGCTTCTTTTATAGTTTTCTTGCCTAATGTCTAAATCATTAACCAAAACAAAAAAAGGATTATTATGGCAAAAAAAGTACAAGGTAAACTAAAACTTCAAATACCTGCTGGTGCTGCAAACCCATCACCACCTGTTGGACCTGCATTAGGTCAAAGAGGTGTTAACATTATGGAATTTTGTAAAGCATTTAATGAAAAAACAAAAGATAAAAAAGGATTTAATATTCCTGTTGAACTTACTGTATATACAGATAAAAGTTTTACATTCGTATTAAGTCAACCACCAATGACTGATTTAATTAAAAAAGTAACTGGTATTAAAAAAGGTTCTGATAATGCACTTAAAAACAAAATCGGAAAATTAACTAAAGATCAAGTTATGGAAATCGTTGATATGAAAATCGCTGATTTAAATACTGATTGTAAAGAACAAGCTGCAAAAATCGTTGCTGGTTCTGCTAGATCAATGGGAATTGAAGTAGAATAATCTACAAAATCTAGTCAAACCACAGACTTAAAATTCGTGGAAGCAAAAAAATAAAAATTGCGGAGAATAAAATGGCAAAAAGATATAAAGCGTTAAGTGAAAAAATTGAAGCAAGAAATTATTCTTTAGCTGATGCAACTGCATTAGTAAGAGAATTAAAATCTGTTAAGTTTGATGAGAGTGTTGAAGTTGCACTTAATTTAAATGTTGATCCAAGACATGCAGACCAAATGATTAGAGGTGCTGTTGTACTTCCTCATGGTACTGGTAAAACTGTTAGAGTTGCAGTATTTGCTAAAGGAACGAAAGTTGATGAAGCAAAAGCAGCTGGTGCTGATATCGTTGGTAATGATGATTTAGTTGAAATTGTACAAGCTGGAACTATTGATTTTGATGTTCTAATTGCAACTCCTGATTGTATGGGATTAGTTGGTAAATTAGGAAGAATCTTAGGGCCAAAAGGTTTAATGCCTAATCCTAAAGTTGGAACTGTTACTATGGACGTTACTAAAGCAGTTAATGATGCTAAAGGTGGTCAAGTAGCATATAGAGTTGATAAAAAAGGTAACATGCAAGCAGCTGTTGGTAAAGTATCTTTCTCTGAAGAAGCTATCAAAGAAAATATTGAAACTTTCGTAAGAGCAATTAACAAAGCAAAACCTGCTTCTGCAAAAGGTAAATATATAGCTAATGCAGCTATCTCATTAACTATGTCTCCATCAATTAATGTTGATGCAGCAGAATTAATGGACATTAAATAAGGAATTCTTTCCTTATTTAATTTTTTTAATATTCAATAGTGAAGATTAATTAATCTTTATGTTTGAGTGTTATTCAAAGCACTGATTATAAAACTGAAGATAGCAGGTAAAATACAACTCCGTATTTTATAAAACCCGCCGAAGTTGGATGTTTTGGAAGGAGATATATAAATGACTAAACAACAAAAAATTGAAATTATTGATTCTTTAACTTCTGAGTTTAAAGATTCTTTAGCGATTGTAGTATGTGATTACAAAGGTCTAACTCATAAAGAATTAGAATCTTTAAGAACTGAAGCAAAAGCTAATAATACTAAAGTTCAAGTTGCTAAAAACACATTAGTTACAGTTGCTGTAAAAAATGCTGAATTAGGTGATATTGAATTAAATGGTACAAACATTTTCTTATGGTCTGAAGATCAAATTTCTGCTTGTAAAGTTGCTGATAAATTCGCAACTGCAAACAAAGAAAAATTTGAAATCAAATCAGGTATAATTGAAGGTAACATTGCTGATATTGCAACTGTTAATGCATTCGCTAAATTACCATCAAGAGAAGAACTTCTTGGTATGCTTGCAGCTACTTGGATGGCTCCTGTTGCTAACTTTACTATTGGGCTTGATGCTCTTAGAAAGAAAAAAGAAGAAGACGTAGCTTAATTAAGTTACAATAAATTAATAAAATAAAAATAAAATATTATAGGAAATAAAATGGCAATTTCTAAAGAAGACGTATTAGAATATATCTCAGGATTATCTGTTCTTGAGTTATCAGAATTAGTTAAAGAATTTGAAGAAAAATTCGGAGTATCTGCACAGCCTGTAGCTGTTGCTGGTGTTGCTGGTGCAGCTGTTGAAGCAGCTGATGAGCAAACTGAGTTTGACGTAGTTATTACTGACGCTGGTGCTAAAAAAATCAACGTTATTAAAGTTGTAAGAGCATTAACTGGTCTTGGATTAAAAGAAGCAAAATCTGCTGCAGAAGAAACTCCATCTACAATTAAAGAAGGAATCTCTAAAGAAGACGCTGAAGCTGCAAAAGCTGAATTAGAAGCTGCTGGAGCAACTGTAGAAATTAAATAATTACACTCGTAATTATGCTGTTATACAAGGCTTTATGCCTTGTATAAAGACTAGCATCTTTGAAGGCTAAGGTTAGAATTTAGACAAATTTTAACCCTATCCTTTAGGGATGCTTTTGTGCTTTATATTGAAAGCAAAAACTAAACCAAATTTTATAACAAGGCCGATAATGTTAAACTCTTTAAAATCTGGTAATAGACTTAGAGTTGATTTTGCAAAAAATCCGCAACAAATCGAAATTCCAAACTTATTACAATTACAACAAAATTCTTACGAAACGTTTTTAATGATAGGTCAGGATGATAGATCTACTGCTGGTATTGAAAAAGTCTTCAAATCTATTTTTCCAATTCATGATGTTCAAAACAGAATAACTCTTGATTACTTAGGTTCAGATGTAGGTAAACCTAAATATGATGTAAGAGAGTCTATGGTTCGAGGTCTAACTTTCTCAATTCCTTTAAAAATTAATATTAGATTAACTTTATGGGATTTAGACGAAAAGACTGGCGAGAAAATTGGTGTTAAAGATATGAAAGAACAAGCTTTATTTGTTCGAGAAATTCCTTTAATGACAGACAGAACTTCATTTATTGTAAATGGTGTTGAGAGAGTTGTTGTAAATCAATTACATAGATCTCCTGGTGTTATCTTCAAAGAAGAAGAATCTAAAACTGCTGATAATAAACTAATCTACACAGGTCAAATTATTCCTGATAGAGGTTCTTGGTTATACTTCGAGTATGATTCAAAAGATATCTTATATGTTAGAATCAATAAAAGAAGAAAAGTTCCTGTTACTATTCTATTTAGAGCATTAGGTTATTCTAAAGAAGATATTATTAAATTATTCTACCCAATTTTAAATGTTAAAGTTAAAGGTAATAAATTTTTAACTGAGTTCAACCCTGATGATTTTACAGGAAGAATTGAGTTTGATGTTAAAGATGAAAAAGGTAATTTAATTGTTGCTGCTGGTAAGAGATTAACAGCTAGAAAAGCAAAAGCACTAGTTGATGGTGGTCTTGAGTTAATTGAATATCCTATTGAATTATTAATGGAAAGATATACTGCAAATACTATTTTTGATCCAGAATCTGGTGAAGTATTATTTGATGCATTAACTAACTTAGATGAAATTAAATTAAAAAAACTTTTAGATTTAGGTTTTGATTCTTTTGATATTGCAAATGATTTAGCTTCAGGTGTTGATGATTCTATTATCAATGCATTTAAAGCAGATGCTGAGTCTTTAAAATTATTAAAACAAACAGAACAAATTGATGATGAAAATGATTTATCAGCAATTAGAATTTATAAAGTTATGAGACCAGGTGAGCCTGTTACTAAAGAAGCTGCTAAAGAGTTTGTTAGAAAATTATTCTTCGATCCAGAAAGATATGATTTAACAAAAGTTGGTAGAATGAAAATGAACCATAAACTTGGTGTTAATGTTCCTGAATACGTAACAGTTCTTACTTATGAAGATGTTATTAAAACAGTTCAATACCTTGTAAAAGTTAAATCAGGTCATGGTCATATTGATGATAGAGATCACTTAGGAAACAGAAGAATTAGAGCAATTGGTGAATTATTAGCTAATGAACTACATTCTGGTTTAATTAAGATGCAAAAAGCTATCAGAGATAAAATGACTACATTATCTGGTACTTTAGAAGATATTATGCCTCATGATTTAGTTAACTCTAAGATGATTACTTCAACAATTACTGAGTTCTTTACATCTGGTCAGTTATCGCAATTTATGGATCAAACTAACCCATTATCAGAAGTTACTCATAAAAGAAGACTTTCTGCACTTGGTGAAGGTGGTTTAGTAAAAGAAAGAGCTGGATTCGAAGTAAGAGATGTTCACCCAACTCACTATGGTAGAATTTGTCCAGTTGAAACTCCAGAGGGACAAAATATTGGTCTTATTAATACATTATCAACTTTCTCTAAAGTTAATGAATTAGGATTTATTGAAGCTCCTTATAAAACTGTTAAAGATGGTGTTGTAACTGATGAGATTAAATATTATACTGCAACTCAAGAAGAGGGTTTAATTATAGCACCAGGTTCAACTAAAGTTGATGATAATGGTAAAATTGTTGAATCATTAATTGAAGCAAGACAAGATGGTGAAATCTTATTAAAAGATAAAAACACTGTTGATTTAATTGATATTTCTTCACAAATGGTTATGGGTGTTGCTGCATCTTTAATTCCATTCTTAGAACATGATGATGCCAATAGAGCACTTATGGGATCAAATATGATGAGACAAGCTGTTCCATTATTAAGACCTAATGCTCCTGTTGTTGGAACTGGTTTAGAAAAAACAGTTGCAAGAGATGCTTGGGAAGCTATTAAAGCTAAAAGAGCTGGTGTTATTGAAAAAGCTGATGCTAAAAATATTTACGTTAGAGGTGAAGATGAAAACGGTGCTTTCATTGATCATTATTCTGTAAGTAAAAACGTTAGAACAAATAATAATACATCTTTTGGACAAAGAATTGGTACAAAAGAAGGTCAATTCGTTGAAGCTGGTCAAGTTATTGCAGATGGTCCATCAATGGATAATGGAGAATTAGCAGTTGGTGTTAATGCTTGTGTTGCCTTTATGCCATGGAATGGATATAACTACGAAGATGCGATTGTTTTATCTGAAAAATTAATTAAAGAAGATTCATTTACTTCAGTTCATATTTATGAAAAAGAAGTTGAGTGTAGAGAGCTTAAACATGGTAATGAAGAAATTACTAGAGATTTACCAGGTGTTAAAGAAGAATCAATTACTCATTTAGATGGCTCAGGTATTATTAAAATTGGTACTTATGTTAAAGGTGGAATGATTTTAGTTGGAAAAGTTACACCAAAAGGTGAAATTAAACCAACTCCTGAAGAAAGACTTTTAAGAGCTATCTTTGGAGAAAAAGCAGGTCATGTTATTAATAAATCATTAGTATGTCCTACATCAATGGAAGGTACTGTTGTTGACGTTAAAGTATTCACTAAAAAAGGATATGAAAAAGACGAAAGAGCAGTTGCAGAAATTGAATCAGAAAAATCAGATTTAGATGTAAAACATCATGATAAACTTCTTATGTTAGATAGAGAAGAAATCTTAAAAATCAATGATTTATTAACTAAATCAGTATTATCTAAAGATGTTGAATTAGATGGTGTTACTTATAAAACTGGAAGTACAATTCCAACTGATATTTTAGTTAATGTAAATAGATTTGCAATGAAAAAAGTTGTTTCTTCTTACTCAAATGATGTTGAAAAAACATATAATGATATTAAAGAACACTTTATTAAACAAAAATCTCAATTAAGAGATGAACATGAAGAAAAACTTCAAGTTTTAGAGCATGATGATATTTTACCATCAGGTGTTATTAAACTTGTAAAAGTATATATTGCAACTAAGAGAAAGATCAAAGTTGGGGATAAAATGGCTGGACGACATGGAAACAAAGGTATTGTTTCTAATATTGTTCCTGAAGTTGATATGCCTTATTTAGAAGATGGTTCAACAGTTGACGTTATTCTTAACCCACTAGGGGTTCCATCAAGAATGAACATTGGACAGATTCTTGAAGTTCACTTAGGATTAGTTGGTAAAAAACTTGGAGCTCAAATTCAAGATTTATTTGATGCAAAAAAAGCTGATTTTGTTGCACAATTAAGAGCTAAAATGACTGATATTGCATCTATTGCTAAGCTTATGAATGGTAAAGAATTTATGGATTCATTATCTGATGAAGAACTTATTACTTATGGTCAAGATTGGACTAAAGGTGTAAGATTTGCAACTCAAGTATTTGATGGTGTAAAAGAAGATGAGTTCTTTAAATTATTTGAATTAGCTAAAATTGATGCAGATGGTAAAACAGTACTTTATGATGGAACTACTGGTTCAAAAATGAAAGAAAGAGTAAATGTAGGTTATATGTATATGCTTAAACTTCATCACCTTGTTGATGAAAAAGTGCATGCAAGATCTACTGGACCTTATTCTCTTGTTACACAACAACCAGTTGGTGGAAAAGCATTATTTGGTGGTCAAAGATTTGGGGAAATGGAAGTTTGGGCTTTAGAAGCTTACGGTGCTACTAATGTACTTAAAGAAATGCTTACAACTAAATCTGATGATGTTGAAGGTAGAACTAGAGCATATAGAGCTATTGCAAATGGTGAAAATGTTCCTGCATCGGGTGTTCCTGAAACATTCTTTGTATTAACAAAAGAACTTAAAGCACTTGGATTAGATGTTGAGATATTTGACGAGGTAGAAAATAATGAGTAAAACTGAAAAAATATTAGAGCCTATTGAAATTAAAGAATTAGAAAGACCGACTGACTTTTCGGCCTTTCAATTAAGACTTGCTAGTCCTGAAAAAATTCTTTCATGGTCATCAGGTGAAGTTAAAAAACCAGAAACTATAAACTATAGAACACTTAAACCTGAAAGAGATGGTTTATTTTGTGCGAAAATTTTTGGACCAGTAAAAGATTACGAATGTCTTTGTGGTAAATACAAAAAAATGAGATACAAAGGTGTAGTTTGTGAAAAATGTGGAGTTGAAGTAACTTCATCTAAAGTTAGAAGACACAGAATGGGACATATTGATTTAGTTTCTCCTGTGGCTCATATTTGGATGGTTTCATCATTACCTACAAGAATTGGTACTTTATTAGGTGTTAAATTAAAAGACCTTGAAAGAGTATTATATTATGAAGCATACATCG
>NZ_JBGUES010000030.1:0-19207 GCF_041821165.1 Poseidonibacter sp.
AGTTTACGCTTCGTAATTCTGATTCTGAATGGTTTTAAAAAAGGGTGTTGGCATATGCTAACACCCTTTTTTTATTTAAATAACAATAAAAGTGATTAATTAAAAGTTAACAATCAAAATGATTATTTTGTTCTTGGTTTTTAATTTTTCATTTAATGGAGATTAAAATGTTTATAGATAATGCTAGATTTGTAGTTTCATCTGGAAAAGGTGGACAAGGTTGTTCATCATTTAGAAGAGAAAAGTTTGTTGTAAAAGGCGGACCAGATGGTGGAGATGGTGGAAAAGGTGGTGATGTTTACTTCTTAGTTGATAGTAATACAGATACTTTATCTAATTATAAAGGTAGAAAAGTATTTAAAGCTGAAAATGGTAAACAAGGAATGGGTTCAAGAATGACTGGTAAGTCTGCACCTGAACTTGTACTTGTTGTTCCTCCTGGAACACAAGTTTTTGATAATAAAACAGGTGAACTTTTACTTGATTTAATAGAAGAAGGTCAAAAAATTAAACTTCTTGAAGGTGGAAAAGGTGGATTAGGAAATGTTCACTTTAAAAACTCAAGAAATCAAAGACCAACTTATTTCCAACCTGGATTACCAGGAGTTAGCCAAGAAATAAGATTAGAATTAAAATTAATTGCAGATGTTGGATTAGTTGGATATCCAAATGTTGGTAAATCAACATTAATTTCAACAACATCAAATGCAAATCCAGAAGTAGCTGATTATGAATTTACTACATTAACTCCTAAATTAGGTGTTGTTGAAGTAGGTGATTATAATTCATTTGTAATGGCTGATATTCCAGGAATTATTGATGGTGCTAGTGAAGGCAGAGGATTAGGATTAGAGTTTTTAAGACATATTGAAAGAACTAAAACCTTATTATTCTTAATTGATGTTGCAAATTATAGAACTATGATTGACCAATATAATGTTTTAAAAGAAGAAGTTGCTAAATTCTCAACTGAATTATCAGGAAGAAAATTTGCAATTGCTTTAAGTAAAATAGATGGTTATTATGGTGAAGATTTACAAGCTGATATTAAAAAGTTTATTTCTGATATTGGATTAGAAGAAGCAAAATCAAATGAATATGGTTTTGATAAAGAGTATCCATATTATGTACAAGATTTAACTTATTCAAGATATGATGAAAGTAAACCATATTTTGTATTACCAATTTCTTCAGTTACAAGAAAAAATACAAAATCAATAGCCTTTGCATTATATAGTTTATTAGAAAAAAAGTAGTAATAAATGAGAAAAAGAGTTGTTATAAAAGTTGGATCTGCTGTATTAAGAGAAGATAATAAATTAGCTTTTAGCCGAATGGAAAATCTTGTTGCTTTGATTTCAAAATTAAAAAATGAGAAAGATACTGAAGTTATTTTAGTATCTTCAGGTGCAGTTGCTGCTGGTAATATTACTTTGAATCTAGATAGAAAAGAAGTGATTAATAGACAAGCCCTAGCTGCAATTGGACAACCTTTATTAATGAAATACTATAAACAGTATTTCGCAGAATTTAATATTAAATGTGCTCAAATGTTACTAGTAGCAGAAGATTTTGATTCAAGAAAAAGATCAAAAAATGCTAAAGATGTAATGGAAGTACTTTTGAAAAACAATATTTTACCAATTATTAATGAAAATGATGTAATTGCAAATGAAGAATTACTATTTGGAGATAATGATCAATTAGCTGCACATGCTGCATATTTCTTTGATGCAGATATTTTAGCAATTTTGAGTGATATTGATGGTTTTTATGATAAAAACCCAAATGAATTTGATGATGCAAAAATATTGAAAAATGTAAACTATATTGATGAATCAGAACTTTTAATGAAACATACTGCAAATTCAGAATTTGCAACAGGTGGTATTGTTACAAAATTAAAAGCAGCAGATTTTTTAATGAAAAGAAATAAATCAATGTATTTATCTTCTGGTTTTGATTTAACTAATGCTTATGATTTTTTAGTTGATGGAAATCATAAAAGTGGAACAGTTTTTAAAACAGAAAAATAAAGTATTTAAATTATCAAGGATTAAAATGAGTAAAAGAATTCTATTTATGGGAACACCTGATTATGCAAGTATTATTTTTGCAGAACTATTAGAAAGTAATTATGAAATAGTTGGACTTTTTACTCAACCTGATAAACCAGTTGGTAGAAAACAAATACTAACACCTCCTCATATTAAACAATTTTGTTTAGATAAAAATCTTGATATTCCAATTTATCAACCAATAAAACTTAGAAATAATGAAGAAGCTAAAAAACAAATTTCTGATTTAAATCCAGATTTTATTATTGTTGCCGCATATGGACAGATACTACCAAAAGAGATTTTAGATATTGCTCCTTGTATTAACCTTCATGCTTCATTGCTTCCAAAGTACAGAGGTGCAAGTCCTATTCAAGAGTCATTATTAAATGATGATTATTTTACAGGTGTTACTTCAATGCTTATGGAAGAGGGCTTAGATTCAGGTGATATCTTAGGTTTTCAATATTTAAAAATTACTAATACAATGGAAGTTTCACAAGCATTTAATGAATTATCACATATTGCTGCAAAATTAACTATTACAACTTTAGATAATTTTGAAAATATAAATCCAAAAAAACAAGATGAATCAGAAGTTACTTTTTGTAAAAAAATAAAAAAAGATAATGGTTTAGTTGATTTCTCATCAGCAAAAAAATTATACTTAAAATATAAAGCTTATTCATATTGGCCTGGAATATTTTTAGAATCAGGGTTAAAATTAAAAGATATTGAGTTACTTGAAAATGAAAGTTCTAACAAATCAGGAAATATTCTTGAAATAAAAAAAGATTATATAATTGTAGCTTGTTCACAAGGTTCATTAAAAATCAAAACTTTACAAGCACCATCTAAAAAAGCTGTTTGTTCTGTTGATTATATAAGAGGACAAAGACTAGAAGAAGGAAGTGTTTTAGTTTAACCCCTTCTGTTTTATATACATCATGCTAAATATGATGTATATAATGTTATTGTTACTAAACTTAACAATACTCCTAATACTAGTGCATTAATTGCCACTTTTTCATCTAAACCACCCTTTATAGCTAAAACTGTTGCCATAGTCATTGGTGGCATTGCAACCTCAATAATTGTAACTTTTACCCATGTTTGATCAATACCATAAAATAATTGGAAACCAATTAACACGATAATTGGAACTATCACCATTTTTAGTAACATAGCCATTGTTACAATATGAAACTTTACAAAAATATGCTTAAGCTCTAATTTCATACCAATAGCAATCATTGCAATAGGAACTAAAGTTGAACCTAATGTATCTGCTGTTAAAGATATAAATGTAGGAATTTCAAAGTTCTTTGTAAGTATTGTAATAAAAAACATTAAAGCAGGCGGAAATAAAAACATACTCTTAAATATAGATTTTGTATCATTTTTTCTTCCTGAACCCCAAGTAATTATAAACATACCAATAGAAATTAAAAGTAAAAATGAACCAAATAAATCATAGATAAGTCCATAAACAATATAGTCTTGACCATAAAATGCATCAATATATGAAAAACCTATAAATGAAGTATTCCCAAATGTTGCCATAATCATAAAAGTAGCTAACAAAAGTTTATTTAATTTCATTAATTTACCAATAAAATATGCAAGTGCTAAATTTAATAAAATAAAGCACATAAACATTAAAATAAGACCTAATATTCTTTGGTCTAATTCAAGCGGATAAATTTTTGAAAAAACAATTGCAGGAAGTGAAAAATAAATTATAAATTCAATTAATTGTTTAGAATTGTCATGATAAATAATTTTAAATAAATATCCTACTAACAAATACATAGCAATAGGTAAAACTGGATCTAACACATAATAACCTTTTTAAAAAATTATATTTAATATATTCTTGAAAAGTAATTATGTATAATACTAAGATGAAAATAATTAAATTAAATGAAGTAAACTCAACACATACTTATTTAAAAGAGTATATAAAAGAACATTCTTATTCTGAACCTTTATGTATTATGACTGATAATCAAATTAATGGTATTGGTAGTAGAGGTAATAATTGGACAGGTGTTAAAGGAAATCTATTTTTTTCTTTTGTTTTATTAAAAGATGATTTACCAAAAGATTTACCAACTCAAAGTTTTTCTATATATTTTTCTTTTTTATTAAAAGAAGTTCTAAAAGAAAATGCTTCAAAGATATGGCTTAAATGGCCAAATGATTTTTATATTGATGATAAAAAAATAGGTGGAACTATTACAACTTTATCAAATAATTTTGTTTATTGTGGAATTGGATTAAATTTAATTCATGTAGATGAAAACTTCGGAAATTTAGATATTAAAATTGATTCACAAAAGATTTTACAAGAGTATTTTTCTAAATTAAATGAATCTAATTCATGGAAGCAGATTTTTAACTCTTTTAAGATAGAATTCGAAAATAGTCGAAGATTCCAATCAACCATTGAAAATCAAAAAGTATCATTAGCAAATGCTGTATTAAATGAAGATGGCTCGATAGATGTAAATAAAAAAAAGGTATTTAGTTTAAGATGACAGAAATTATCGCAATAGCCAACCAAAAAGGCGGAGTAGGTAAAACTACTACAGCAGTTAATTTAAGTGCTGCTTTAGCCCTAGAAGGAAAAAGAGTACTACTAATTGATGCTGATCCTCAAGCAAATGCAACAACATCTCTAGGATTTCACAGAGATACATATGAATACAATATTTACCATGTAATGTTAGGTACAAAAGAATTAAATGAAATTATTTTAGATTCAGAAATTGAAAATTTAAAAGTAGCACCATCAAATATTGGACTTGTAGGAATTGAAAAAGAGTTCTACAAAAATACAAAAGATAGAGAATTAGTATTAAAAAGAAAAATTGACCCAATTAAAAAAGATTTTGATTATATAATTATTGATTCACCTCCAGCACTTGGACCAATTACAATTAATACATTAAGTGCTTCAAATTCGGTTTTAATACCAATACAATGTGAATTTTTTGCATTAGAAGGTTTAGCACAGTTATTAAATACAATTAAACTTGTTAAACAAACAATAAATAAATCTTTAGAAATTAGAGGTTTTTTACCAACAATGTATACATCTCAAAATAATTTATCTAAGCAAGTTTTTGCAGATTTAGCAAAACACTTTGAAACAAAATTATTTAAAGTAGATGATAGCTCATATATTGTTATACCAAGAAATGTTAAATTGGCAGAAAGTCCAAGTTTTGGTAAACCAATAATGTTATATGATGCAAGTGCAAGTGGTACAAAAGCATATACTAACTTAGCAAAAGCAATTGCTGGTTAATTAATATAAATTTATTATTAGGAATTATTTATGGCATTAGGTAGAGGATTAGGAGAATTATTAGGTGAAGTTGAAAGTGCATATGAAAATTCATCGCAAAAAAGTAAATTAAGTATATTAGAAATTGATGTATCTTTAATAAAAGCCAACCCTAATCAACCAAGAAAAATATTTGATGAAGATAAACTTAAAGAATTAAGTTTATCTATTGTTGAACATGGTTTATTACAACCAATAACTGTTATTGAAGATGGTAATGGTGAATATATTCTAATAGCTGGTGAAAGAAGATTAAGAGCGCATAAACTAGCAAAACTAAAAACAATTAAAGCAATTGTTACAAAAGTTGAAGAATTAAAATTAAGAGAACTAGCATTAATTGAAAATATTCAAAGAGCTGATTTAAATATTGTAGAATTAGCATACTCTTATGCTCAATTGATAAATGAACATAATATTACTCATGAAGAATTATCAAAAAAAGTATTTAAAAGTAGAACTTCAATAACAAATACACTTAGATTATTACAATTAAGCTCTTATGTACAACAAAACCTTGCAAGCAGTAAAATTACAGCAGGACATGCAAAAATAATGTTAGGCCTAAGTGATAGTGAACAAAAAATGGTGTGTGATTCTATAATAGGTCAAAAACTTTCTGTTAGAGATACTGAAAAAATTGTTAAAGATTTAAAAAATAAAGATAAAGTAATTACTAAAAAGAAAAAAGAAATTACTAATTATGATTTTAAACCTTTAGATAATGTTTTAAAAAAATTAGAAGAAAGCAAACTAAAGGTTAAAGCTGAAAAGAATTATTTTAAAATAGAAATTAACTCTCAAGAGGATATTGATTTAATATCTAACTACTTTAAGTTACATTAGTAACAAAATATAAAAAAATTTAATCTAATTTTTTCTTTTAATAAAAAATTATAGTTAACTTTGCTAAAATATATGTGTTTTAGTTAAACTAAACTGTAAAAAATATGGAGGAATGAATGTTAGACATAAGTCCTGTATTATTGCTTAGCTCTGGTATCATCTTTCTTTTAGTTGTTGCTAGACTAAACAGTTGTCTATTTGTTCCATTACTAAAGCACATGGATGATAGAGCGGCTTCTATTTCTAAAGATTTAGAAGATGCAAAATCAAACGGTGCTGATGTTAATGGTATGATAGTGGAGGCAAACAATGTGATTGCCGAAGCTAAAAGAGAAGCAGCTGCAATTCGAGAACAAGCTTATAAGGAAGCCAAAGAGAGTGCTGATGCAAAACTTGCAAATGCTAAATCTAAATTAGAGGCGAAATCTGATGATTTTGCTAAAAGCTTAGAAAATGAAACAAAAGCGTTGAGAGACACTTTAGTTTCTGCTATGCCTCAATTTAATGATAGCTTAAAAACTAAGCTTAGCTCAATTTAAGGGATGTGGAAGTGAAAAAATTTTTATTACTTGGATTAGCTTTAGCTCCTGTTGCATTACTTGCAAGTAGTGAAGGTGCGGAAACTGATATAGTTCAAAGAACCGTTAACTTTGTAATTTTTGCTGGAATTTTATGGTATTTACTTGCTGATAAAATTAAAGCATATTTTGCTGAAAGATCATTATCTATTCAAGCTGAGTTAGATAAAGTACAAGATACTTTAAAAGCCTCAAAAGATAAAGTTTCTGATGCACAAAAACAATTAGAAGATGCAAAAAGACTTGCAGCTGAAATTGTAGAAAATGCAAAATCTGATATAGATTCTGTAAAAGAAAAAGTATCTATTGCTGTTGATTCAGATATCGCTAATTTAGAAAAAAATCTAGATGAAATGATGAAAGTTGAAACATCAAAAGCTAAAAAACAAGTTGTTGCTGAAGTTTTAGAAGACCTATTAAAATCAGACAATATTAAATTAACTCAAGATGAGTTAGCAAATATTGTTCTTAAAAAGGTAGCGTAATGAATGATTTAGTAGCAAAAAGGTATGTAAAAGCATTAGTAGAAGGTAGAGATACTAAAATTATTGATGCTGTGAGTAAAAATCTAAATGTAATTTCTTCGGCATTTGCTGATGATAAGTTTAATGCAATTGTTACTTCTCCTGAAGTTAACGATGGTAAAAAGATTGAGTTAGTTATTTCATTAGTGAAAAAAGCTGATAATACTTTAATTAATCTTGTTAAATTACTTGGTGAAAAAAGAAGATTAGAATTAATTCCATTTATTGCAAATGAACTTAATGTTCAAATTGCAAAAATGAATAATACTTATATTGGTGTTATTTATACTAATCAAAAATTATCAGGTGATTATGTAAATTCGATTGAAAAACAATTTAGTAAAAAATTTGATGTTGAATTATCATTATCTCAAAATGTTTGCGATTATGATGGTATTAAAGTAGATATTGATGGACTTGGGCTTGAAATTTCTTTCTCGAAAGAAAGATTAAAATCTCAGATGATTGATCATATTTTAAAAGCAATTTAGAACTTATAAAGGAGAATTTGAATGGGTACAAAAATTCAAGCTGATGAAATCAGTTCTATCATTAAAGAAAGAATTGATAACTTTGAATTAAATGTAGATGTAAATGAAACTGGTAAAATCATCTCTTATGCAGATGGTGTTGCACAAGTTTACGGTCTAAAAAATGTTATGGCTGGAGAAATTGTTGAGTTTGAAAATGGCGAAAAAGGTCTTTCTTTAAACTTAGAAGAATCTTCAGTAGGTGTAGTTGTACTTGGTAAAGGTGAAGGTCTAAGAGAAGGAACTTCTTGTAAAAGACTTGGTGAACTATTATCTACTCCTGTTGGTGAAGGTATGATCGGTAGAGTTGTTAATGCTCTTGGTGAACCTATTGATGGTAAAGGTGCTATTGAATCAACTGAATCAAGATTAGTTGAAGAAAAAGCTCCTGGTATTATGTCTAGAAAATCTGTACATGAGCCATTACAAACTGGTATTAAAGCTATTGATGCACTTGTTCCAATTGGAAGAGGTCAAAGAGAGCTTATTATTGGTGATAGACAAACTGGTAAAACAACTGTTGCTATTGATACAATTCTTAACCAAAAAGGTGAGAATGTTAAATGTATCTATGTTGCAATCGGTCAAAAAGCATCAACTATTGCTTCTGTTGTAAGAACATTAGAAGAAGCTGGTGCAATGGAATATACTACTATTGTTAATGCAGGTGCAGCTGATTCTGCAGCATTACAATTCTTAGCTCCATATACTGGTGTAACTATTGGTGAATTCTTTAGAGATAACGGTCAACATGCGCTAATCGTATATGATGATTTAACTAAACATGCCGTAGCATATAGAGAAATGTCTTTATTATTAAGAAGACCTCCAGGTCGAGAAGCATTCCCAGGGGACGTATTCTACCTACACTCAAGATTACTTGAGAGAGCTGCAAAAATGTCTGATGAAAAGGGTGCTGGTTCTATGACTGCATTACCAATTATTGAGACACAAGCTGGAGATGTTGCTGCATATATTCCAACAAACGTAATTTCTATTACTGATGGACAAATCTTCCTAGAAACTAACCTATTTAACTCAGGAATTAGACCTGCAATTAATGTTGGTTTATCTGTATCTAGAGTTGGTGGAGCTGCACAAATTAAAGCTACTAAGCAAGTTGCTGGTACTTTAAAATTATCTTTAGCACAATATAGAGAACTTGAAGCGTTTGCTCAATTTGCATCTGATTTAGATGAAGCTACTAGAAGAGAATTAGAGCTTGGTCAAAGAATGGTTGAAGTACTTAAACAAGGTGTTAACGCTCCTTTAGTAATTGAAAAACAAATTGTTATTCTTTATGCTGGTACAAAAGGTTATTTAAATGATGTTGCAGTTGAAGATGTAGTTAAGTTTGAAGCTGAGTTACATGCTTTCTTTGCTCAAAAATATACTAATATTTTAGATGCAATTAAATCTAAACAAAAACTAGATGGTGATACTGAAGCTGAATTAAAAGCTGCTTTAGAAGAGTTTAAAACTGTATTTAGTGCAAACTAAGGATTAGTCAATGGCTAACTTAAAAGAAATTAAATTACAAATTGGTAGTGTAAAAAATACTCAGAAGACAACTAAAGCTATGAAGCTTGTTTCTTCTGCAAAACTAACGCGAACTAGACAATTGTCTGATCAAGCTAAAAGTTATGCAGCTAAGATAAATGATGTTCTTTCTGATATTGCTGCTAGAGTTAGCAAAGTTCAAGACGAAGGAAATATTGGCAGAGCATTTGTTTCAAATGACAATCCAAAAACAGTTGATATTGTTTTTGTAACTGCTGACAAAGGACTTTGCGGTGGTTTTAATATGGCAACAATTAAAACTGTTAGTAAAATCATGTCTGATTATGAAGCAAAAGGTACTAAAGTTAGATTAAGAGCTGCAGGAAGAAAAGGTGTTGATTACTTTAACTTCCAAGGTATTTCTTTAGACCAAGCAGTTTCAGATCTTTCTTCTGCTCCTGAATATGATAGAGCAGCTGATTTTATTAAAGATGTTGTAGAAGACTTTACAAATGAAGTTACTGATAAAGTAATCGTTGTTTATAATGGTTTCTTAAACATGTTAACTCAAGAAATTAGAGTTAGAGAATTGTTACCAGTTAGCTTAGAAAAAGTTGAATTAAATGAATCAACTTCTATGTTAAATATTGAACCAGATGATGATGAAGAAGTGTTAAATGAATTAACAGGTAAATATATTGATTTCAATATGTATTACGCTTTAATTGATTCTTTAGCTGCTGAACATTCTGCAAGAATGCAAGCAATGGAAGCAGCAACAAAGAATGCAAAAGAGAAAGTTGATTCGTTAACAGTAGAATACAATAAAGCTAGACAAGCTGCAATTACAACAGAGCTGATAGAAATTATCAGTGGTGTTGAATCGTTAAAATAATTTAAAGGAGCTGCCCGTATGAAAGGTAAAGTTATTCAGGTAATGGGTCCTGTTGTTGATGTTGAATTCGACGGCTACCTACCAGAAATTAATGAAGCTATCAATGTAGTATTAGCGGACGCTAATGCTGATAGATTAGTATTAGAAGTTGCTGCACACATTGGAGATAGTAGAGTTAGAACTATTGCAATGGATATGACTGAAGGTTTAACTAGAGGTCAAGAATGTAACGCAACAGGAGGTCCTATTAAGGTTCCTGTTGGAGATGCTGTATTAGGAAGAATTTTCAATGTTATTGGTGATCCTGTTGATGAAGGTGAAGCTGTTCCTGAAGATACTCCAAGATGGTCTATTCATAGATCTGCTCCTTCTTTTGAAGAGCAATCAACTAAAACAGAAATGTTTGAAACTGGTATCAAAGTTGTAGATTTACTTGCTCCTTACTCTAAAGGTGGAAAAGTAGGATTATTCGGTGGTGCTGGTGTTGGTAAAACAGTTATTATCATGGAATTAATCCATAATGTTGCTTTCAAACATTCAGGATACTCAGTATTCGCAGGTGTTGGTGAAAGAACAAGAGAAGGTAACGACCTTTATTACGAGATGAAAGATTCTAACGTATTAGATAAAGTTGCTTTATGTTATGGACAAATGTCTGAGCCTCCAGGTGCAAGAAATAGAATTGCATTAACTGGTCTTACAATGGCTGAGTACTTCAGAGATGAAAAAGGTCTTGATGTATTAATGTTCGTTGATAATATCTTTAGATTTGCACAGTCAGGTTCTGAGATGTCTGCATTATTAGGAAGAATTCCTTCAGCAGTTGGTTACCAACCAACACTTGCTTCAGAAATGGGTAAATTACAAGAAAGAATTACTTCAACTAATAAAGGTTCAATTACTTCTGTTCAAGCTGTATATGTACCTGCGGATGACTTAACAGATCCAGCTCCTGCTTCTGTTTTTGCTCACTTAGATGCAACTACAGTACTTAATAGAAAAATTGCTGAAAAAGGTATTTACCCAGCAGTTGATCCATTAGATTCTACTTCTAGAATTTTAAGTGCAGACGTTCTTGGACAAGAGCATTATGATATTGCAAGAGGTGTTCAATCAGTTCTTCAAAAATATAAAGATTTACAAGATATTATTGCAATTCTTGGTATGGATGAATTATCTGAAGCTGATAAACTTGTTGTTTCTAGAGCAAGAAAAATCGAAAGATTCTTATCTCAACCATTCTTCGTTGCAGAAGTATTCACAGGTTCTCCAGGTAAATATGTAGAATTAAAAGATACTATTGCAGGATTCAAAGGAATCTTAGAAGGTAAATATGATGATTTACCAGAAATGGCATTCTATATGGTTGGTGGAATTGACGAAGTTTTAGCAAAAGCTGAGAACTTAAAATAATTAACCATTAAGGCATAACATGGATACAATTAAATTATCAATTGTTACACCTAATGGAGAAATTTTTAACGATGACGTTAAAACAGTGACTCTTCCTGGAAAAGAGGGAGAGTTCGGTGTTTTACCTGGTCACTCGGCTTTAGTTTCTTCATTAACTGTAGGTGTAATTGTAATTGAAAGAGCTGATTCTACTGATGCAGTTGCTATTAACTGGGGACATGTTAAAGTAGATGAAAATTCAGTTGATGTTCTTGTAGATGGTGCTATTGCATTAACTCAAGGTTCAGACTCTGAGATCGCTAAAAATATTGATGCAGCAAAAGAATTAGTTAATTCTGTAAAAGATTCTAACATTTCTGTTGCATCTGTTGAAGCAAAAATTAATACATTTGCCTAAAAGCTTATGATAAACACAATACTAAATTATTTGACTAACAGTAGTGCTATAACTTATATAGTTTTAGCACTATTGTCAATCTATCTTATTATCACGATTTGGATTTTCACATATAGATACATGATTGTTATGGGTTTAATTGCAAATGAGCAAAAATCATTAGAGTCCTTGACTTCAAGATCTGCTACATTTTCACCTTTATCAGCACTTAACAAATGTTCAAATAGTTCTAATTCAAAAGAATTATTATACGCATGTGAAATTAATATTATTAAAGATGCAAGTAATGGAATCTCATGGTTAGCTATAATTTCTTCAACATCTCCATTTATTGGATTATTTGGTACAGTTGTTGGTATTTTAGAATCTTTCGCTAAGTTTTCATCACAATCAAAAGTTGCTTTTTCAGTTATTGCACCTGCAATATCAGAAGCATTAGTTGCAACAGCTGCAGGAATTTTTGTAGCTATTTTTGCTTATACTTTCCATCAAATACTAGTTAGAAAAGTATATGAGTTAAATACTTATATAAAGGCACAAGCTCAAATTTTAATAGCAAAGGGTTAATATAATGTATGATTTTAACCAAAAACCAGATTTAAACATCACTCCTTTAGTTGATATTATGTTAGTTTTACTTGCTATTTTAATGGTTACTGCTCCAGTAATTGAATTTGAAGAACCTATTAATCTTCCAAAAGGAAGTAAATCAAGACAAGTTCAAGATTTTCAAAAAATTAATATTTTAGTTTCAAAAGAAAGAATTGTAATAATCAACAAAAAAAAATATGATATAAGCAATTTTGCTGATAGCTTTTTATTATTTTCAAATGGAAAAGATAAAAATACACCTGTTTATATTAGAGCAGATAAAACATTACTTTATGATGATATTATATTTGTATTAAAATCAATAAAAGAAGCTGGTTTCTTTAAAGTATCATTAGTAACAGATAGTTAATAAATGCAAAAAACTTCATCATTTTATATAGCTGGATTAATTTCTTTTTCTTTTTATATTCTAGTTTGTTTACTTGTTGTGTACTATATTAGTGCTCCAAAAGTTAAAACATATACTGTTAAATCTAAATCAACTGTTATTGAATTAGATATGATAGTAATTAAAAGTGATAAAAAAAGAATAGAAAAAAAAGAAGAAAAAAAAGAAAAAACACTTGATGAAGTTTTTTTAAAAAAAGAGACTTCTGTTTCTAGTAAAAAGACAGCAAATATTAAATCATTATTTGGAAATGTAAAAACTAATGCTGCTAAAATTTCTAAAAATGAAGTTAATAATACAAAACAATCTCTTAGTTCTAAAAGATATAAAGCTAAATTTGATAAAGTAAAAAAATCTTCTAATATAAAATTAGATACACTTCTAAATGATAAAACAACAACTACAAATACTAATAGTACTAATGTAAATAAAAATAAAGAATCAGATGAATATTTTTCAAAAGTTGATTCTTTATTATCTGCATGGACTCCAACTGTTAGAGTAGATGGTTTAATATCAACAGTATTAATTTATATTGATATAAATGGTAAATTTGAATATAAAATATTAAAATATTCTGGAAATAATACTTTTGATTTATCATTAAAAGATTTCCTAGATGAACAAAAAAATATTTCATATCCAATACCAGAAAAAAACAAAGTTATACAAATTTCAGTAGACTTTAAATCAGAAGGATAAAAATGTATAAAATTATAATGATAGTTAGTTTATTACTAAGTTCTGTCTTTGCACAAATTGATGCAAAACTTGAGATTATTAAAAAAACAAATACTTCACCAAAAATACTTATTTCTATTGCAAATGATACTTTAGAGTTTCAAACATTAGATAAAATTAAAAATTTATTATCAAAAGATTTAGAAATCAGTGGACATTTTGATGTTGTTGATGACTTAAGTAAAATTAACTATGCACAGGTACCAGATCTTATTTCACTACGAAATAAAGAAATTGATTTATATCTTAATATTTCAGCTTCAAAAGATGTTTCAGGAAATTACACTTTACTTACTAAATTATTTGATATAAACTCACAATCTTTAATAATGGAAAAATCATATACAACTATTAAAGAAGAAAGATTTCCTTTTTTAGCACATCGAACAGCTATTTCTATAAATGATTATTTTGATGCACCTAGTATTGCATGGATGGACAAATTTGTTGTGTTTTCAGTTTATAAAGACTCTGGTAAGTCAGATATTATGATAGGAGATTACACTTTAACTTTTAAGAAAACAATTGTAAGTGGGGGATTAAATATTTTTCCAAAGTGGGCTAGTGAAAATCAAAAAAGTATTTATTACACATCATATAATTATGAAAAACCAACTTTAGTTAAGTTAAATATTTTTACACGAGAAAAAAATATTATTATGAGTTCAGATGGTATGATTTCTTGTTCAGATGTTAATTCAGATGGAAGTAAAATTTTAATTACGGCTTCACCAAATTCACAACCTGATATTTATTTATATAATGTTAATAATAAACAAAAACATAAAATTACATCATATAGTGGTATAGATGTTGGTGGACAATTTATTGATAATGATAAAAGAATTGCATTTGTATCAGATAGATTAGGAACTCCAAATATATTTGCAAAAAGTATTAATTCAGCTGGTGTTGAAAAATTAGTTTACCATAGTAAAAACAATTCATCAGTTACAACATTTAATGACAATATTGTTTATTCAAGTAGAGATTCATATAATGAGTTAAGTGATAAAAGTTTTAATTTATATTTTATGTCAACTAAATCAGATGATTTAAAAAGATTAACAGCAAATGGTATTAACCAATTCCCTAAATTCTCTACTGATGGTGAAACTTTACTTTATATAAAAAGATATAATTCAGTAAGTTCTTTAGGTATAATTAGACTGAACTTTAACAAATCTTATTTATTCCCATTAAATGATAAAAGAATTCAATCAATTGATTGGTAATTAAGTTTTGATTTAGTAGAATCAAAATAAATTTTTAATTTTAAGGATAATTTCATGAAAAAAATTAGCATTTACTCTTTCTTAGTTGCATCTGTTTTATTTACAACTGGTTGTAGTCAAAAAAATGTAGAAATGAACGTTGATAATGGAAATACAAATTCTGAATCAGCATTAAATACAATTCCGGATACTAACATTAATGAAATAATGGATGGTAGTTTTTCTTTATCTGAAAAGACAAGTACTGGTACTTCTTATATTATTAATGGTAAAAATGTATCAATCGAAAATGTTTATTTTGGATTTGATAAATACACTTTAACACCTGAGATGAAAGAAGTTGCAATGTCAAATGCATCTAAATTATCTGTAATTAATCCATCTGCTACTGTTAAAATTTCTGGAAATACAGATGCATGGGGAACTGATGAATATAACTATGCATTAGGTTTAAAAAGAGCAAAAGCAGTTAAAGATGTTTTAGTAAATAATGGTGTAACTGCAAATGTATCATTAGTATCTTTAGGTGAAAGTAATCCTGTTTGTACTGAAAAAAAATCTGCTTGTTATGAAAAAAACAGAAGAGTTGAACACACTCTAATTAAATAATTCATGAAAAAAAGTATATTATTTATCCTGTTAGTTAGCACATTAATAGAAGCTCAAGAAGTTTCTGTTTTTGGTGCTGGCGATCTTAATTCTAAAAATCCTTATGGGTTAAATTCTTCAGAAAAACACATCTTAAAAAATCAAAAAAGATTAGGTCAACTTTCTACAAAAGTAAATGATGTTAATACATTAATTGAATCTGTAAATAAAAGACTTGAAGGATTAGAATCAATTTTTGAAGGAGACTCTTCTAAGTTAAATACTACAGTTTTAAAAATGAATGATTTAGTTAACAAAGTTGAACTTGCTTCTGAAAAAGTTAATAAGAATTTACTAGATACTGCTGAAATAAAAACAGTTTCAGTTGAACTTTTAAATATGAAAGAAGAAACAGATAAAGAATTTAAAAAAAATATTGATGATTTAAAGAAAGTTGTTTCTAAAATATCAAAACTTGTTAATAAGATTAATTCAGAATACGTATCATCATCTGAATTAAAATCAAATATGAATCAATTTATTACAAGAGAAGAGTTTAATGAATTAAAGAAGAGTTTAGGATTAAAAGCTAATTCTATTAATGCTAATAATTCTACAAGTGAAAAAACAAACTCTTCAAATGAAAAATTAACTTCAAATGAAAAAGCTAAAATGAGTGCATCAGCTAAAAAATATTATGAAAAACAATATTTTAAAAATGCAATACCTCTTTTTGAAAAGTTAGTTTCATTAAATTATAAACCTGCTGAAGGTAATTATTATCTAGGTGAAATGTGGTATGTAAGAAAGAAATATGATCTTGCAATAAATCATTTTAAAAAATCTGCTATTCTTTATGATCAAGCAGCTTATATGCCAACATTATTATTGCACAGTGCTATTTCATTTGAAAAAACAAAAGATAAAGAAAATGCTAGAAGTTTTTATAGTACGTTAATAGATCTTTATCCTAGTTCAAGTGAATCAAAAATAGCTAAGAAAAATTTATCAAAATTATAAAATTTAAATAAGGAAAATATATGTCTAAAGTTATTGGTATAGAATATACATTAAAAGACGCAAATTCAGGTGAACAACTTGATACTAATGTTGGTCAAGCACCATTAGAATTTATTTCAGGAAAAGGTCAAATTATTCCTGGATTAGAATCTAAAGTTATAGAAATGGCAGCAAATGAAGAAGCTGACGTTTTAGTTGAGCCTAAAGATGGTTACGGTGAGTATAACGAAGAAGCTGTACAAAATTTACCAAAAGAGCAATTTGCTGGTATTGAATTAACTGAAGGTATGAGTCTTTATGGTACTGGTGAAAATGGTGAAACTGTACAAGTTGTAGTTAAATCATTTACAGATGAAGAAGTAACAATTGATTACAATCATCCAATGGCTGGAAGAACTTTAATGTTCTCAGTTTCAGTATTAAGCTTAAGAGACGCATCAGAAGAAGAAATTCAAACTGGTGTAGTTGGTGGAATGGCTGCAATGAGCGGTGGTTGTTGTGGTGGAGGTTCTTCAGAATCTAAACCTGCTACTGGTGGATGTGGTTGTAATTAATAGTTGCTAGGATAGCAAACCATTTTAAATTAATACAATTAATATAAACTTTGCCCAAATGTATTTATACATTTGGGCAAAACTATTTTTTAGCGTTTAGCTTAAACATTAAAAAATAGTTTTACAAAACTAATATAACAAAAATTTTTATTATAAAAAGGTATTTAAATGAAAAAAGTTGCTTTTATTTTTCCAGGACAAGGTAGTCAAACTGTTGGAATGGGGAAAGATTTTTTTGAAAATAGTGATATTGCAAAAGAAATGATTTCAAAAGCTAGTGATAGACTTGGAATTAATTTTGAAGAATTATTATTTACAGAAAATGAAAATTTAGGAAAAACTGAATTCACACAACCTGCAATATTATTAGTAAGTTCTATTGCAAATGCAATTTTCAAAGATAAATATGATATAAAACCAGAATTTGTTTTAGGTCATTCTTTAGGAGAATTCTCTGCATTAGTTGCAGCTGGAGCAATTGATTATTTAGATGCAATTGAATTAGTTCATAAAAGAGGTTTATTTATGACAGAAGCTTGTTCTGGTGTTGGTGCTGGTATGATGGCACTAGTTGGACTTGACGATACAACTGTTGAAAACTTATGTGAAGAACAAAGAAAAAATGGTAAAAAGATTTGGCCAGCTAATTATAATATGGATGGACAGTTAGTTCTTGCTGGAATTAAATCAGACTTAGAAAGTGTAGTTGATCTATTTAAAGAAGCAGGGGCTAAAAGAGCTATTGTTTTAGATATGTCAGTTGCTTCTCATTGTGAGTTATTAGGTTCTTCTGTAGAAAACTTAAAACCTTATTTAGAAGAATTTTTAAAAGATGAATTTACTGATATTATTTCAAATGTTAGTACTGAAGCTTATAATTCTAAAGATGAAGCTATTGAATTATTATCATCTCAATTAACTTCACCTGTTAAATATAAACAATCAATTTCAGCAAATACAAATAGAGTAGATGCTTTTATTGAATTTGGAAATGGAATTGTATTAAAAGGTTTAAATAGAAAAATCTGTAAATCAATACCAACATTAAATGTAAGTGATTTTACTTCATTAGAAAAAACAATCGAGGCTTTAAATGACTAAATTAGCAATAATGGGAGCTATGGAAGAGGAAATTGAACCTCTTTTATCTCACTTTGAAAATGTAAATATTGTTGAATATGCAAATAATAAATTTTATGAAGTTAATTATAATGGTTTAGATATTGTAATTGCTTATTCTAAAATTGGAAAAGTTTTTGCTTCATTAACAGCAAGTACTATGATTGAAAAATTTTCTTGTGATACTTTACTTTTTTCAGGAGTTGCAGGTGGAATTAATCCTGAACTAAAAATTGGAGATTTAATTATTGCTGATAAATTATGTCAGCATGATTTAGATATTACTGCTTTTGGACATCCAAATGGTTATGTTCCTGGTGGAAAAGTTTTTGTTGAAACAAATGAAAACTTAAGAAATATTGCAAAAAAAGTAGCAAATGAAAATAATATTTCTGTAATAGAAGGTACTATTGCAACAGGTGATCAATTTGTTCATTCAGTTGAAAGAAAAGAATTTATACAAAATACTTTTAATGCAGATGCGTTAGAAATGGAAGGTGCAAGTGTTGCTGTTGTTTGTGATGCTTTAAATATTCCATTTTTCATACTAAGAGCTATATCTGATACAGCTGATATGGATGCTGGATTTGATTTTGATGAATTTCTAAAATCAAGTGCAAAAAATTCTGCTGATTATATTGTTAAAATAGTTGATCAATTAAATAAATAAAAATAGGGTAATAAGCTTTTAGTTTATTACTCACCTTTCTAATCTTATATTCTTCTAAATAAATCAATATCTATAAAAATAACTTAATTCAATTTATATGTAAATCTTACTTATATTACAAAACCTCATATATAAGAAAAATAAATAATAAATAATCTTCAAAGTTTTATACAAACATAAAAAAACAG